>DATEIG010000632.1:0-4149 GCA_035279185.1 Mycobacterium sp. | reverse complement strand
GCGTCGAGGCGCCCGAATGCCTCGACGGCGGTCGCCACGATCGCCGCGCCGCCTTCCGGGGTGTCGACGGAGTCGTGGGACGGGACCGCCGTCCCGCCCGCCGCGGTGATCTCCTCGACGACGAGGTCGGCGACCGATGCGTCGGCGCCGTCGCCGTGCATGCTGCCGCCCAGATCGTTGACGACGACCGAGGCGCCTCGCCGTGCGAGTTCCAGCGCGTAGAGGCGGCCGAGCCCGCGGCCCGCGCCCGTCACGACCGCGACCTGACCGTCGAAATCGATCATGCTCACCCTCCGGTCGTTGACTGGCCCAGGGTTCGGACACTACGGTCGGAACAGATATTTGGTCAATATGTGAGGTGTGGTGGAGACGGGTACGACGACCGTTGACGACGACGGTCCGCAACGGCTTGCGCTGCTCGCGTCGGCGCTGGCAGGCCGCACCGTCGCGGTGGCGTCAGGTGCGCCCGGGGAACCGGCGTGGACGGACGGCATCACGGTTTTCGTCGATGCGGCAGAGCCCCCGACGCGTCAGCTCGAATCGGTGACCGTGCAGGCGTCGCTGCTCGCCAGCGGGGGTCTGGAGCCCGACGTGCTGCGCAAGCTCGGTCGCAAGGCCGCCCTCGCGAGGAAGTATCTGGCCGTCGAAGGCCACCGGGCGCTCGCCGCGAACGAAGACCTGCTGCCCTACGGGGTGCGATCCGTGATCGACCTGAATCTCGTCGCGCGCGTCGGCTCACCCGCGGAGTCCTTGCAGCTGGCCCTCAGCGGCGAGGCCGCCAACCCGCCGGCGAGCTTCGGTGTGCTCAAGCCGCGCAGCCTGCTGGCCACGCATGCGAGCGTCGGTCAGGCGGACGTCGAGGCGGCGCACAGTCCGCGCCGCGATCCGTCCAAGAGCCTGGCCGAACTCGACGACGATGCCGACGGCGTCGTGGGCGAGGACGGCGATCCGTTCTCCAGCCCCGTCGGTGGCGGCGGTGCGATCGGCAAGCTGTTGCAGCGGATGCTGAGCAGGGTCAGACAGCTCAACGGCAGCGGGCCGCCCGGCGCTGATGCGCAAACGCATCGCTCGCACAACGGGATTCGCGGTGCGGGAATGGTCACGTCGACAGCGACGCCGCCGTCGGAGGCCGACGACGCCGCCGACAGCGAGGGGGAGGGCCGCACGTACCCCGAGTGGGACGTGGACAAGAGGCGCTACAAGCCCGACTGGTGCACGGTCCACGAGATCGATGCGCCCCGCAAGCCGGGGCACCAGCTGGAGCGCCCCGATGTCCATGCGCTGCGCCGGCCGCTGACGCGCCTCGGAATCGGGCTCGATCGCGCTCACCGCCAGGCCCAGGGTGACGACATCGACGTCGACGCAGCGGTGGAGGCGCGGGTGGAACTGCTCGCGGGTTCGGCCCCCGATGAGGCCGTGTACGTCGACAGCCTGCGCCGACGCCGCGATCTCGCGGTTCTCGTACTGCTCGACGTGTCCGGATCCTCCGGCGAGGCAGGCACTTTCGGCCAGACCGTGCACGAGCAGCAGCGGACCGCGGCAGCGGCGCTGACCATCGCGCTGCACGAACTCGGCGACCGCGTGGCGCTCTACGCCTACCAGTCACAGGGCCGCTCGGCCGTCCACATGCTCCCGGTCAAGCGTTTCGACGAGAACCTGACCGCCGAGGTGACGCAGCGTCTGGCCAGCCTGACCCCCGGCGCGTATTCGCGGCTGGGGGCGGCGATCCGCCACGGCACCTCGGTGATCACCGAGAAGGCGGGAACGTCTCGGCGACTGCTGGTCGTGCTCTCCGACGGACTGGCCTACGACCATGGATACGAACGTGTCTACGGCGCCGCCGACGCACGGCGTGCCCTGGCTGAGGCGCGCCGACAGGGCATCGGATGCCTGTGCCTCACGATCGGCGCGGGCACTGACACCGGCGAACTGCGCAAGGTCTTCGGCAGCGCCGCACATGCATCCATACCCAAGCCCAAACAGCTCGCCGACGTCATCGGACCGCTGTTCCGGGCCGCGCTGCGCACTGCGGACCTGCGGCGCAAGGTTTCGTGAGACTCCCAGTCTTGAACCAAACATCTGTTCCGCGCTAGTGTGCTCGAAAGCGGAGAGCCGAGGAAGGATTTGATGCCGGTGAAGCCGCCACGCCCCTATTACGTGCCTGTGGCCAACGAAGAGTCGGTGTTCAAGGCCGCCTACCGGCAGGGTCTGTCGATCGTGCTGAAAGGGCCGACCGGATGCGGGAAGACGCGGTTCGTCGAGGCGATGGCCCACGACCTGGACCGTCCGCTCGTCACCGTCTCCTGCCATGACGACCTGACCACCGCGGACCTCGTCGGGCGCTTCCTGCTGCGCGGCGGTGACACCGAATGGGTCGACGGCCCGCTCACCCGCGCGGTGCGCGACGGAGCGATCTGCTACCTCGACGAAGTCGTCGAGGCGCGCCAGGACACCACGGTCGTGCTGCATCCGCTGGCCGACCACCGGCGCCAATTGCCTCTCGAGCGGTTGGGCGAAACCCTGGACGCAGCACCGGGTTTCTGCCTTGTCGTGTCGTACAACCCCGGCTACCAGAGCGTGCTGAAGGACCTCAAGGATTCGACGCGGCAACGCATGGTCGCGATCGACTTCGGATTCCCCACACCGGATGTCGAGGAGAAGATCCTCGTCAACGAGGCGGGCATCGGACACGAGCGCGCCGCCGAACTCGTCCGGCTCGGGCAGGCCATTCGCCGGCTGGAGACCGGAGGGCTGCGCGAGGTCGCATCGACGCGTGTGCTGATCGCCGCAGGCCAACTGATCGCCGAGGGTCTGAGCCCCCGGGAGGCCGCACGCGCGGCGATCGCGGGCCCGCTGACCGACGACTCGACGGTCACCCGCGGCCTCGTCGAGATGATCGACGTCTATCTGCCCGACCAAACACCCATCGACTGACGGCTCGCACACCAGGAGAGGTCGCATGTCCTACGAGAGCACTGCCGAGCCGATCAAAGTCGGTTACCTGATGGACTTCACGTTGCCACCGGGCTTCCCCGAGCAGTTGCTCGCCTCGTTCACCCGGACATTCGACCTGGTCTTCGAGGAGGCCGTCGAGCAGGGGTTGATGGACCGGCCGGTGCAGATGATCTACCGCGAGGTGGAGGGTCTGCCGAAGGGTTCGGTCAAGAAGGTGATCGACGCGTACGGCGAACTGGTCGACGAGGGCTGCCTGGTGGTGTTCGGCCCCAACATCACCGACAACTGCGTCCCGGTGCGTGAGGCGATCGAGGAGCGGTTCAAAGTGCCCGCGATCAGCGTCACGGGTACCGACGACTGGCTCGGCGAGTGGACGTTCGCATTCCCCCAGGGCTCGATGACCGACGAGCCGATCTTTTTGACGGACCTGGTGGCCAAGCAGGGCCTCACCGAGATCGGCGTGCTGGTCGAACAGAGCCTGATAGGCGAGAGCTACCTCAGGAATCTCCGAAGTGCCTGCGCCAGAAAGGGTGTGCGCATCGTCGCGGAGGTGGCGATCGCGCAGACGGCGCAGGACATCAACGAGGCCGTCAACACGCTTCACGAGGCCAAGGCGCAGGCGATCGTGCACCTGGGCTTCGGCTTCGGGATCGTGTTCATCAATCCCGCGCTCGAGGCTGTCGGATGGGACCCGCCGCGGTTCACCACCACCGCGTTCCAGAACGCGTGGGTCAACCCGATCATGTGGAACGCGTTCCTCGGCTGGGTCGGGGTCGACCAGTACGACGAGAACAATCCCGTCGGCCAGGCATGGCTCGATCGATACACCAAGCGGTACAACGGCAGTCGCCCCGAGTACTGCGTGTCGGTGGTCAACCACGACGTCGCGGCCACCCTGGTACGCGCATTCACCGATGCCCACCCGTTGAGCCCGCGCGGCGTCAAGGAGGCGCTGGAGCGGGTCAAGATGATGCCTGCGGCGTCCGGTGCTCCGGGAACCCGTGTGTCGCTTGGCAAATGGACCAGACGGGCATGGATGGGCTCCGGCTACCTGGTGGCGAGGAAGCTCGACCCCGACGGTGTCAGCTCCCATCTCGTCGACCGCTTCGGAGAGGATTGACATGACGACTCGTGAATCGGGCCCGCTCGATGCGCCCGTCGACGCCCCGAAACCCGCTCGCAGTGGCCCGAACT
>DATEIG010000631.1:0-21081 GCA_035279185.1 Mycobacterium sp. | reverse complement strand
CCCAGATCGCCGGTACGCAGCCACAGCGCGTCGTCGGGCGTGCCGTCGGCGTGGCTGCCGGCCTCGAGGCGGGACTGCAGCTTGTTACCGAAGGTGTGCTCGGTCTCCTCGGGGCGCGCCCAGTATCCGCGGCCGATGTTGTCGCCGTGCAGCCAGATCTCGCCGACGTGTTCGTCGGGAACCTCCGCGCCCGTGTCGGGATTCACGATCGCCGCCCACTGGCTCACCGCGACCTCGCCGCAGGAGACCTGGGCGAGCGCGTTGGGGGCGTCCGGTTCGACGCGGACGATGCGGCCCCGGCCCAACTCCTCGCGGTCGACGTACACGGCCGTCGGCTCGGTGTAGGGCAGGATCGACGAGACGAACAGCGCCGCCTCGGCCATGCCGTAGGACGGGCGGACTGCGGTCTTGGTGAGGCCGTAGGGCAGGAACGCCTCGGTGAACTTGAGGATCGAGTCGAGGTTCACCGGTTCGGAGCCGTTGATGAGCACGACCTTGCTCAGGTCGATGGGTTCCTTGCCCGGCATGCCGCGCTGCGCGACGAGGTCGAACGCGAAGTTCGGTGCGGGCGAGACGATGTGGCAGTTCCTGGACTCGTCGGAGAGCACCTTGATCCAGCGCAGGGGCCTGCGCACGAACGCCATCGGCGACATGAAGGTCAGATGTCCGCCGTAGAGGATCGGAAACCCGATCATCATCAGGCCCATGTCGTGGTAGAGCGGCAACCAGCTGACGCCGTTGATCTCGTCGGCGGCGCCCTCGAGGCCGATCGACAACACCATCTGCAGCAGGTTGGTGCCCGCCGCGCGGTGGCTGATCTCGACGCCGGTCGGGGTCCGGGTCGATCCGGAGGTGTACTGCAGATAGGCGATGTCGTCGTTGAGCATGTCCACGGGCGCGTACGTGGATCCGACGGTGTCGGGGATGGCGTCGACGGCGATGATGCGCGGCCGGCTCTCGCGGGGCATCAGCCTGACGAACTTCTGCACGGCCTCCCCGGCCGACGTCGTGGTCAGCACGACGGCGGGCAGCGCGTCGGTGAGCACGGCGTCGAGGCGTTCCGCGTGGCCGGGCAGCTCCGGCGCGAAGAGGGGCACCGCGATGTTGCCCGCCTGCAGCGAGCCGAAGAAGCTCGTCACGTAGTCGAGACCCTGCGGCGCGAGGATGGCGACCCGGTCGCCGCGTGACGTCACCTGCTGCAGCCGTGCGGCAATGGCACGTGACCGCGTCCCGACCTGCTCCCAGGTCAGCTCGACGGCCTTGCCGTCGGGGTCCTGGGTGTAGTCGACGTAGCGGTAGGCGAGCGCGGTGGCGAACTCCGCAATGTTCTTGTCGAGCAGCGCGGACAGGTTGGTGCCCTCTGGCAGAGAGATGTGACCGTTCGCGTCCAAGTAGGGCTCGGTGGCCGGCCCTACCCCCCGACTCGGTGCACCATGCACAGCAGGACTTTCCATAAGCGCAGTCTAAGAGATGACATGCTCAAGTCGTGAATCGGCGCTATCGAATCGTTGCATCCAAAGTGTCCTCTCCCCTATCCGATCTGCGAAAACGTAGCCACGGCTTTCACTTCTGCCACAGCAGTCCCGAGATGCCGACCACCGACACCAAGATGAGACGTTCTGCCATATTTGCCGGGCATCGTGTCGACGCTTCGACATCGCACTTCGGCGACCTGCAGCACGATCGGACCCCTCCGACGACGTATGGCTGTCCCCTGACCCTACCCAGAGAGGCGTCGGTCCGCGTACTTCGGACGCGGCGGCGCGTCGGCGTCGGCCTGTGACAGGTCTCACGTACCCGAACCGCGGTGCGCACATCAGGACAGCGGCACATCGAGGATCGGCTGCCCGACGCCTGCGTCGGGCCCGTCGAAGTGCCACCACTCGCCCGCATACACCGTCAGCCCGCCTGCGGCCATGCCGTCGCGCAGCCACTTGCGGTTGGCCTGTTGTTCGGGCGTGACGCCGTCGGTCGCGAAAGCCTTTGCGCGGGGCGTGAAGTCGTCGAAGCCGGTGCCCATGTCGACGAGCCACCCGTAGTGCGCGTCGGCCAGTGCCACGTCGACCGAGCGGCCCGATTCGTGGCTGCGCGCCGTCGTTCCTGGCCGCGCGACCCAGGTGGGGTCGGGGGTGTCGGCGAACAACTCGGCCTGCACCGCATGGGGGCGGTAGCAGTCCCAGAACACCAGTTTCGCGCCGCGGGCCCGGAACACCTCGGCGGCCTTCGCAAGGCCCGGCGCCAGCGATTCGTGCACGAGGCAGCGCGCGTCGGCCGGGTACAGCGGCTTGCCGACGAAGTTGTCGGGCGTTGCGTACTTCAGGTCCACGACGGCGTCTGGGATGACGCTGGTGATGTCGATGAAGCCGGCCTGCTCCGCTGTCGCGGGCTCAGCGCTCGCGACAGCGGGTACGACGACGAGCGCCAGCGCGACGAAAGCCGCAGCGAGCGCTCGCACGTCGTGAGGGCTTACGCCTCGGCGAAGTTGCGCGTGACGGCCGGGTCGACGGGGATGCCGGGTCCGGTGGTCGTCGAGACGACGATCTTCTTCAGGTAGCGGCCCTTCGACGACGACGGCTTGGCCCGCAGGATCTCGTCGAGCGCGGCGCCGTAGTTCTCGGCGAGGCTCTTCTCGTCGAAGGATGCCTTGCCGATGACGAAGTGCAGGTTGGCCTGCTTGTCGACGCGGAAGTTGATCTTGCCGCCCTTGATGTCGTTGACCGCCTTGGTGACATCCGGGGTGACGGTGCCCGTCTTGGGGTTCGGCATCAGGCCGCGCGGGCCGAGGATGCGGGCGATGCGGCCCACCTTGGCCATCTGGTCGGGGGTGGCGATCGCGGCGTCGAAGTCCAGGAAGCCGCCCTGGATCTTCTCGATCAGGTCGTCGCTGCCGACCACGTCGGCGCCTGCGGCCTCGGCCTCGGCGGCCTTGTCGCCGACGGCGAACACCGCGACGCGGGCGGTCTTACCGGTGCCGTGGGGCAGGTTGACGGTGCCGCGGACCATCTGGTCGGCCTTGCGGGGATCGACGCCGAGGCGGATGGCGACCTCGACGGTCGCGTCCTGCTTCTTCGACGACGTCTCCTTGGCCAGCTTGGCGGCCTCCAGCGGCGAATACAGCCGCTCCCGGTCCACCTTCTCGGCGGCTTCGCGATATGCCTTGCTCGTCTTGCTCATTGATTTCTCCTAGGTGATGAGGTGTGGTCTGGGATGATTGCTCTTCGCGCGAGCGCTCATCGCCGGGCCGAAGCTGGCCCTCCCACTGATTGCATCGAGACTGCAGTCAGGGCGGCACTCACTCGAACGTGCGCGCCCTCACCGCAGTCTCAACGGTGAATCACTCGACGGTGATTCCCATCGACCGGGCAGTGCCGGCGATGATCTTGGCCGCCTGATCGATATCGTTGGCGTTCAGGTCTTCCTTCTTGGTCTCGGCGATCTCGCGCACCTGGTCCCAGGTCACCTTCGCGACCTTGGTCTTGTGCGGCTCACCGGAGCCCTTCGGCACACCGGCCGCCTTCAGCAGCAGCTTGGCCGCTGGCGGCGTCTTCAGCGCGAACGTGAAGCTGCGGTCCTCGTAGACGGTGATCTCCACGGGGATGACGTTGCCGCGCTGGCTCTCGGTCGCGGCGTTGTACGCCTTGCAGAACTCCATGATGTTGACGCCGTGCTGGCCGAGCGCCGGACCGACCGGCGGGGCGGGGTTGGCCTGCCCGGCCTGGATCTGCAGCTTGATCAGCCCGACGACTTTCTTCTTCGGGGCCATGGTGGTGGGTGTTCCTCTTCTCTCGTACTTCTTAGATCTTGGCGACCTGGTTGAAGGTCAGTTCCACAGGTGTTTCGCGGCCGAAGATGGACACCAGCACCTTGAGCTTCTGCTGTTCGGCGTTGACCTCGCTGATCGACGCGGGCAGCGTCGCGAACGGCCCGTCCATGACGGTGACCGACTCGCCGACGGCGAAATCGACCTCGATGGGTGCCTGCTCGAGGCTCGCCTCGGACGAGACGGCTCCTGCGGTGCTCTTCGCGGGCTTCTTCGCCGCGCCCTGCGGCAGCAGGAACTTGACGACGTCGTCGAGCGTCAGCGGCGACGGCCGCGACGTCGCGCCGACGAAGCCGGTGACGCCGGGGGTGTTGCGCACCGCGCCCCACGACTCGTCGTTGAGCTCCATGCGAACCAGGATGTAGCCGGGCAGCACCTTGCGGTTGACCTGCTTGCGCTGGCCGTTCTTGATCTCGGTGACCTCTTCGGTGGGCACCTCGACCTGGAAGATGTAGTCGCCGACGTCCAGGTTCTGCACGCGGGTCTCGAGGTTGGCCTTCACCTTGTTCTCGTAGCCGGCGTAGGAGTGGATGACGTACCACTCGCCGGGCCGCAGGCGCAGGTCCTTCTTCAGCGCGACGGCCGGGTCCTCGTCCTCGTCGTCTTCCGGAGCCGCACCGGAGTCCGCGGCGGGCTCGGCCGGGGCCTCGTCGGCCTCGATCGGCGCGTCCTCGACGGCCTCGGCCGCGGTGCTCTCCTCGAGAGACTCGGCGGCCTCGTCTGCGATCACGGTCGCCGGGTCCGCGGCTTCTGCGAGCGCGTCGGACACGCTTGCGGCCGATTCGCCGTCGAAGCTAGTCACGTGTCAGTCCTCTCAATTTCCTCGTGTCAGGCTCAGCCGAACACCATCATCACGACCTTGGCAACGCCGAGGTCGACCAGTCCGATCAGCGTCACCATGAACGCCAGGAAGACCAGCACCACCATGGTGTAGGTGACCATCTGCTTGCGGTTCGGCCAGATGACCTTGCGCAGCTCGCCGATGACCTCGCGCAGGTAGTTGATGACAAACGCGATCGGGTTGCCACGCGGCTTGCCGGCCTTCTTCGTCTTCTTCTTGCCCTTGCCGCTCTCGTCGAGCGCGGGCGCTTCCTTGGCGCCGGTGGTGGCGTCGTCGTCGACTGCGGCGCCGCGCCGCGACCGCTTACCGGTGGGTCGCGTCGGCTGCGTCACCACGGAGCCGGTGGGATCGGGCTCGTCGCTCACCGCATGCCTTTCGTCTGTGGTGTGTGGGGTCACCTTCCAGTGTCCACACGTGTCGAGTATCCGCCTTCAGCAGGGGCGACAGGACTTGAACCTGCAACCTGCGGTTTTGGAGACCGCTGCTCTGCCAGTTGAGCTACGCCCCTTCGAGGTTGGCGCGCCAACCTGCAGGTTTCGTTCAGGAGTCACACAATTTGCGCGCTCCCCGATCGGCCGATAATCAAACCGACGGACAGCGCGCATTATTGGGAGAATCCCGAGGGTCGAGTCTACATCGAGCCTGGTCTTTGTTACTAATCCGCCTTGGCGTCGCCGTCGGCCGCAGGCTCCGGATCGGCTTTGACCGTGTTGGCGGCCGTTCGCACGACCTGGCCGGTCTGGGTGTCGTATTTCAGCGAGACCGAATTGTCGCCCTCGTGGCCCATCAGCGTCGTGTACGCCTCGAGGTAGAGGTCGCCGTTCTCGTCGAGGGCCAGGTTCCTGGTCTGGACGATGTCCGCGCCGAACCGCTCGTTGACGGAGATGACCTCCATGCGGCCCCAGACCTTGTCCCCCGCCAGCATCGGCTTGTGATAGAGGAACTTCTGGTCGACCTGCACGATCTGCATGGTCTCGAAGCCGGTGTCGACCTTGCGGAAGAAGTCGCGCTGCATGATCAGCGCCAACGTCGAGATGAACGTCGGCGGCGCGACGAGCGCCTGGTGCCCGAGTGCGGCGGCCGCTGCCTCGTCGTAGTGCGCGGGGTCGTCGGACTTGATCGCCGCCGCGTACTCACGCAGCTTCTCGCGGCCGATGATGAAGTAGTCGGGGTGGTCGTAGACCATTCCAAGGACGTCGGTTTTGATCGCCATCCGTCAGGCCAGCTTCGCGCTTGCGACTGCGCGGCCGAAGATCTTCTTGCCGCCGCTGGTCGCCGACAGCGCGATCGTGACCGACTTCGTCTCGGGGTCAACGGATTTCACCTTGCCGCTGAAGGTGATCTCGGCGCCGACGCCGTCGTTGGGCACGGGCACCACTGCGGTGAACCGGACGTTGTACTCGGTGACCGCGGCCGGGTCACCCACCCATGAGGTGACGTAGCCACCGCCGAGCCCCATGGTCAGCATGCCGTGGGCGATCGCGGTGTCGAGACCGACCTGCTTGGCGATCTCGTCGTCCCAGTGGATCGGGTTGAGATCTCCCGACACCCCCGCGTAGTTCACCAGGTCCTGCCGGGTCAGCGGAATGACCTTCTCAGGGAGCGGGTCGCCCACCTTCACGGAATCGAACTCACGCAGTGCCATCGCCGAAGCCACCCTCTTCTCCATCTGTGGCCGACCGACCCGCCAGGGTCGTGTAGCCCACTTGTACTGTTTCGCCTTGTTGGTTCGTGATGATGTTCTTGGTCCGGATGATGTCGGTGCCGAACGACTGGCGGACCGAGTCGACGTAGACATCGCAGTAGAGCTTGTCGCCCGCCCTGACCGGCTTGTGGAACTCGAGTTCCTGGTCGACCTGGACGATCTTGGCGTCGGAGATCGCGATCCCGTTGTGGTGAAACATCGCCAGCTGCGCGGTGTAGCCGAACACGGAGATGAACGTCAGCGGCGCGAGCAGCCCGTCATACCCGAGGCCGGTCGCCGCTGAGTCGTCGAAGAACGACGCGTCGTCGTTCTTGACCGCAACGGCATATTCGCGGATCTTTTCCCGCCCTACCTCGTAATGGTCTGGGTATCGGTAGTGCAGCCCGACCAGCTTGTCCAGAAACGCAGACGACACGGTTCGTGAACCTACCTAAGTCCTCACTTGCGCCCGTGGGAGGGCTTGGAAGTCAGCGCGACTCTTTGTGAGCCTGATGCTTCCCGCAGTTCGGGCAGAACTTCTTGATCTCGAGCCGGTCGGGATCGTTTCTGCGGTTCTTCTTGGTGATGTAGTTGCGGTGCTTGCACACCTCGCAGGCCAAAGTGATCTTCGGCCGAACGTCGGTACTGGACGCCACGTCAGCTGCCCTCTTTCGGTTCGTACTTGTCTTGTAGCGGTGGGGGGACTCGATCCCCCGACCTCACGATTATGAGTCGTGCGCTCTAACCAGCTGAGCTACACCGCCATCCGGGTGCCACCACTAGGTTGGGCGACCACCGAGCCCCCTAACGGAATCGAACCGTTGACCTTTTCCTTACCATGGAAACGCTCTACCGACTGAGCTAAGGGGGCCTGAGCCCGCGCACTCATGCTCGTGGGCCTTAAAGAGGGTACATTCTCGCGGTTTGGCTCGCCAAACCGTTCTACAGGCCGACGACTACGCCCTCCGAGAACGGCCCGTCATGCAGCTCGATCGACTCGGGATCGGTGCCCACCGGCACGTCGAAAACCACCGCGGTGTCGATCGCGTCGCCGGGGTTGAGATCGGCGAGAGTGTTGCCGAGGTAGATCCACGCTTCGTCGTCCGAGGTGAACTCGGTGGTGCCGTCGGACAGCGTGTTGAACGACGCGAAGAACGTCTGCGGCTCGGCGCCGACGTTGGTGACGGTCATGTTCACCAACAGAAACTCGCCCGCGGCCGTCTTCTGCAGGTCGGGGAACTCGGGGTCCGCGATCACCGCGGCGCGGTCGACGCCGGTCACGACGAACTCGAAGTTGCCGTCGCGCACGGGCTGCCCGACGCTGCCGGCCTGGCTCTCCAGCGTCGGCGCCTCCTGCCCCACCTCGGTTGCCGGCTCGGATGCGGCTACCGAGGTCTGTCCCGACGCGTCGGACGGTGTGCGGGTGACGGAGGCGTCGCCGACGTCGGACTTGAGCGTCATGTAGACGCCTGCGGCGCCCACGACCAGCAGGACGGCGACCGTCGCGACGATGCCTGCGATCATCTTCCCGCCCGGGCCCGACTTCTGCGGGGCGGCATGCATCGCCTCCAGCGGGGGCGCCTCGATGGCGGCGGGCGCGGCGGGCGACCGGTGTTCGGTCCAGGATTGCCCGTCGAAATAGCGTTGGCCGCCCGACCCGTCGGGGTCTGGATACCAACCGGCAGGTGTGGTCACGATTTGCGACCTTTCTCTGGGCTAATCAGCTGGCGAACGCAAAACGGACACTAACCCAGCTGTTGTCTGCGTGCAGCAATAACGAACCGCTTTGCAGAAGGCCGGCACACCGCCGCCGTTGTGATAGGACAGACGAATGCCGGACACGGTCTCAGCAGCGGAAATCCCGCGCGTCGCGGTCTACCTCGACTTCGACAACATCGTGATCTCCCGCTACGACCAGGTGCATGGGCGGGGCGCGTTCCGGAAGTCCGCCCAGAACAAGAACGGCGGGCTCGAGAAGGACAAGCTCACCACGGCCACGGTCGACATCGGCGCGATCATCGACTTCGCGTCGTCGTTCGGGACGCTGGTGCTGACGAGGGCCTACGCCGACTGGTCGTCCGAGGTCAACGCCGAATACCAGAACCAGCTCGTGGGCCGGGCCGTCGATCTCGTGCAGCTGTTTCCCGCCGCCGCCTACGGCAAGAACGGCGCCGACATCCGGCTCGCCGTCGACGCCGTCGAGGACATGTTCCGGCTGCCGGACCTCACCCACGTGGTGATCGTCGGCGGCGACTCCGACTACATCGCGCTCGCGCAGCGGTGCAAGCGGCTCGGCCGCTACGTCGTCGGGATCGGCGTCGCGGGCGCCAGCAGCCGCTCGCTGGCATCGGCGTGCGACGAGTTCGTCACCTACGACGCGTTGCCCGGAATCCCCACGGTTGCGCCCGCGCCCGCGAAGAAAGCCACCAAGCGCACGAAGGCCACAGCGCCCGACGACGAGCCGGAGCCCGCCGACGCCCAGGCCGCCGCGACGGGCCTGCTGGAGCGGGCGCTGCGCATCGGCCACGAGAAGGACGACGCCGACTGGCTGCACAATTCGGCGGTCAAGGCTCAGATGAAGCGCATGGACCCGTCCTTCTCCGAGAAGTCGTTGGGCTTCCGCTCGTTCAGCGACTTCCTTCGATCGCGCAGCGACGTTGCCGACCTCGACGAGAGCAGCACGACCCGCATGGTGCGGCTACACCGCGAGAGCTGACGCCCAGCGAGAAGCCATGGCTGTGAATCTCGCGAGATCACGACCGGGAATGCTGTTTCGCGGGACGGTGTCCACCCACATACTGTGAGGCCCATGACCGATCGCCTCTATTTCCGGCAGCTGCTGTCGGGCCGGGACTTCGCGAAGACCGACATGATCGCCGCGCAGATGCGAAACTTCGCCTACCTGATCGGCGACCGGGAAACCGGCGACACCGTCATCGTCGACCCGGCGTACGCCGCGGGTGACCTCGTCGACATCCTCGAAGCCGACGGCCAGAAACTGTCCGGCGTCCTCGTCACCCACCACCACCCCGACCATGTGGGCGGCTCGATGATGGGCTTCGAGCTCAAGGGCCTCGCCGAGCTGTTGGAACGCCAGTCCGTCCCCGTACACGTCAATAGTGTTGAGGCCGAATGGGTTTCGCGTGTCACCGGCATCGCCCGCAGCGACCTCACCGGCCACGAGCACGGCGACAAGGTGAGCATCGGCGACATCGAGATCGAGCTGCTGCACACCCCCGGCCACACGCCGGGCAGCCAGTGCTTCCTGCTCGACGGGCGCCTGGTCGCGGGCGACACGCTGTTCCTCGAGGGCTGCGGACGCACGGACTTCCCCGGCGGCGACGTCGACGAGATGTTCCGCAGCCTGCAGCAGCTCGCGCAGCTCTCCGGCGATCCGACGGTCTACCCGGGGCACTGGTACTCGCAGGAGCCCAGCGCGTCGCTGTCGGAGGTGCGCCGCACCAACTACGTCTACCGGGCGAGCAATCTCGATCAGTGGCGAATGCTGATGGGCGGCTGAACTTTATATAGGGTGCTGACCACGGCGACGTCGCCGCAGCTGAGCGCCCTCGGGGCGCCCCATGGGAGGGAGCCACTCCATGTCGACACCGCCGACCCCCGCAGGCTGGTATCCCGACCCCGAGCAGGCCGGCCACCTCAGGTACTGGGACGGCGGGGCATGGACCGAGCATCGGTCGCCCCTCCAGGAACCGGCTGCACCCCCGTCGCCCGAGCCACCCGCGGCTGAGGCACCGGCGGCCGCTGCCGATCCGGAGCCGGCCCCGCCGAGCGAGCCGGACCCGCAGTCGCTGACCGAGCAGCCGACGACCGAGGTGCCGCTGCGCGAATGGTCGTTCGAGCCGCCACCATTGGAGCCGGAGGGGGCGCCCAGCTGGGCCACCGAGCCGACGCCGGAGCCGACGCCCGCGCCCGAGGAGCCGACGCCGGTGCCGCCCGTGCCGCTCACCGACCAGCCGACGACCAAAGTGCAGTTGCGCGACTGGTCCGACCCGACGCCCGAATCCGCCCCCTATGCGGACGCGACGACACCCACGTCACCCGAGCCGCCAGCCGTCGAGCCACCGGCGGGCACCGAACCGTCGGCCCCGGTCGACAACCGCAGGCTCATCATGGGCTTCGGCGGCGCCGTGGCCGCGCTGCTGCTCGTGTTGGTCCTCGCCGCGGTGTACGCGTTCGTCATCCACAAGCCCGACGCGGTTGACCTTTCGTCGCCGTCCAGCGAAACCTCCAGCAGCACAACGGAAGAGGCGACGACCACATCGGAGGAGTCGGCGCCGAGCGAGACGCCGCTGCCGCCGCCGCCCGCGGGCAGCGCGACGGACGGCCCGCTGACGTTCACGGTCGTCGGTGTCGAGACCGGCACCACCATCACCGACACGGACAACGAGTTCCTGACCAAGGACGCGCAGGGCGAGTTCATCGTCGTACGTCTGACGGTGCAGAACACCACCGCGGACCCCGGCCAGTTCCTCGGCACCTTCCAGAAGTTGAACGCGGCGGGTCAGCAGTTCACCATCGACGATCAGGCCACCTTCTACGTCGGCGGCGGCTTCGTGGACATCCCGCCCGGCGGCGAGGCCGCGGTCGGCCTCGCCTACGACGTCCCGCCGGGCACGGTTCCGGAGTCGGTCGAACTGCACGCCGATCCGGTCAGCCCCGGCGTCGTGCTGCCCCTCGGTTAGCCACGACGAGGTGCTCGGATTGCTCACCGTCGAGACGATCTGACGCACGCGTCGCCCGCAGTCGAGTTCAGCAACGGCCGATGACCACGGCCTCCACCGTCGGACAGGTGGAGTAGTCCGATACGCAGGACAGGCTGGCCGCAGGCTGGCAAACTCTCACTGTCAGCGCCTCGACACCAGGGGCGTGCGGTCAGGGAGTTGCTATGAAGAACGTCGTGATGTGCTTCGACAGCACACCCAACCGTCCGGGTGCCCGCGACGCGACCAACGTGGAAACCCTGTTCCGGCTGCTGGACGACAGCGACGGCACACGCCAGCTCACCTGGTACGACGCGGGCGAAGCAGCGCTGAAATCGGCCCGCGTGTTCAATCCGGCCGCGCGCCGCTGGCGCAGGCAGGTCGTGGCCGCCGCCCGCGAATCCGTCGTCGACGCGTACTTCTTCCTGGCCGAGCACTGGGAACCCGGCGACCAGATCTTTCTCCTCGGCGCGGGTCGCGGCGCGTACTGCGCGCGTGCGCTCGCGAGGATGCTCGGCACCGTCGGGATCATGACCGACCGCGAGGACAGCGTCGTCGAATACGCCCTGGCCGCGTTCGCGCTCCCCGAACAGAGCAGGGCCACCGACGACTGGCGCCACATCCACCGGGTGGCGTGCGCATTGGAGGGGCGCGACGTCACGGTGCCCGTGCACTTCCTCGGCCTCTGGGACACCGTGAAAGTGCCTGGGACACCGGCACTTTCCGAGGGCGATTGGCTCGACAACGTGATGGCCGGGCGGCACGCGGTCGCGATCGACGGCGGGTCCGGCCCATTTGGCGAATGCCGGATCGGCCGCGACGACGACAGCATCGAAGAGGTCTGGTTCCGCGGCACGCACTGCGATGTCGTCGGCGGACCGAAGGCGTACTGGCCGCTGGCCGACATCGCGCTCGACTGGATGCTCGACGGTGTCGTCGCGGCTGGCGCCCTCATCGGCGACGACGCCCGCCCCCGCACTCCCGCACCGAGCGACCGTGACGCACTCGCCGAGGGTGCGCGCTCCCTTCGGTTCCGCACGGTGCCCGACGACGCGCTCGTGCACGCCAGCGTCGATGTCTATCTGCGGTCGAATCCCGACTACTGGCGCAGGCTGCCGTCGCACGTCGTCTACTCAGATCTGGATTGGGCGGCCCGCGCCGAACGGATGTCGGCCGGCGCGGCGCCGAGCGGTAAGACGCAGCCCGGGGCCGACGAGCTCGCCGCGGTCGCGTCGTAGCTCGAACTCCCCGCCGCACGCCCCGAACTCGGCAATCTGGGCATATAACCCCGTGAGGCACTTCAGCCTCATCTAACTCACAAGAAATTGCCGTCACAGCAAATTCCAGGTGGCGCTTTGCCGATGCTGTCCCCGACGGCTGATCATGGTAGAAGAGACGCGTGGGGATTACGGGTTGGTTCGACGAACGCGCCGACGACATCGCCAATCTCTCGTCGGGTGCATGGATGGCGGTGGCGGCCTGGCTTGCACTGATCGTGACGATCGCCGCCCTCGTCTACGCATGGCGCCAGTTCCAGTCGGCCAAGCATGCGACCGAGGACGTGTCGCAGCCGAACGTCGCGATGTTCATGGAGCCGAGCGCGTCGGACTGGCATCTCGTCGAGCTCGTGGTGAAGAACTTCGGCCAGAAACCGGCCTACGGAATCCAGCTCGAATTCGCGTCGCCGCCAACGGTGGCCCGCTATGAAAGCGCCGACGCCGAAAACTACGTCGACATCGTCCCGCTGAAGCTGCCCGCCGAAATCCCTTATCTCGCACCGTCACAGGAGTGGCGCACCGTGTGGGATTCGGCGCTGGACCGCAAGCAGTTGGGCGAGTCTATCGGGTCCCGCTTCGCGGGCGCCGTGACGTTCTACGCGCAGCCCAAGCCCAAGGGCGGCCAGGGCAAGTCCAAGTCGAAACGCCAGCAGTTCCGCACCCCTGCGGTGCTCGATTGGGGCACGCTGCACCCTGTCGAGCGGCTGGAGCTGCTCACCAAGCACGACCTCGCGCGCCAGGAGAAGCAGAAGCTGGAGTTGCTGCGCGGATTGCTGACGTACTACCACTACGCGACGACCGAGAGCAGACACGAGGTCCTGCAGGCCGAGATCAACCGGATCAACGCCGCGGCCAACGAACAGCGCGACCGCTACCGCGAGAAGGTCGGCACCCAGAAGGAGGCCCCGCAGGAAGAGGCGCAGTCCTCGCCGGTGTCGGTCTCGGAATTGCCACCGCCGCCGCAGCAGCCGCGCTACCCCGACCCGCCGCAGCCGGACCAGCGCTACGAGGGGCTTCCGCCCGAGTACGACGACCCGCCTCCGCCGTACGACGAAGAACCGCTGTTCCCCGACGACGACGCGCAGACGCGGGTGATCAACGGCAGGCACCGACGGGGCATCGGCGCAGGCTGACCCACGCGTCGTCCGTCGGCTTTGCTTTCGTAACATCGTTTCGTAACATCGATCTGAAACGAAACGCGCACGTGTCGATGGAGGCCCGATGACCAGCCTGGTGAACTACGAGCTCAACGAGTCCGTCGCGACGATCTCCCTCGATGACGGCAAGGTCAACGTACTGGGGCCGACAATGCAGGCCGCCATCAACGACGCCCTGGACAGCGCCGAGAAGGACGACTCCAAGGCCGTCGTGCTGGCAGGCAACAAGAGGGTGTTCAGCGGCGGGTTCGACCTGTCGGTCTTCCAGTCGGGGGACGCGGCGGCAGCGCTGGCGATGCTGGCGGGCGGCTTCGAGTTGTCCAAGAGGTGCCTGACGTTCCCGAAGCCGGTCATCATGGCCGCGACGGGCCCCGCGATCGCGATGGGGTCCTTCCTCCTGCTCAGCGGCGACCACCGCGTTGGCGCGCCGAGGTCGCGCTGCCAGGCGATCGAGGTGGCGATCGGGATGACGATCCCGATCTCCGCGATCGAGATCATGCGGATGCGGCTGACGCCCGCCGCGTTCCAGCGGGGCACCGCGCTGGCGTCCACCTTCTCCGGCGACGAGGCCATCGCCGCGGGCTGGCTCGACGAGATCGTCGACGAGGACACGGTGCTCGCGCGTGCCCAGGAGGTGGCGGCCGAGGCCGCGGCGACGCTGCACGCCGGCGCGCATCTGGCGACCAAGCTGAAGGCCCGCAAGTCCGCGCTGGACGCGATCCAGGCCGGAATCGACGGGCTGCCCGCGGAATTCGCCGCCAGTTAGGCCGTCGCGATGCCCAGGGCGAAGCAGCGCACGCCCGAGCTTCGGGATCGGGTGCTCGACGTCGCGATCACCACGCTCGGCGAGGAGGGCATCGCACGCTTCACGACGCGGCGGGTGGCCGAGCGCGCGGGCACGTCGGTGCCCGCGGTGTATGAGCTGTTCGACGACAAGGCCGGGCTGGTTCGGGCCATGTTCTTCGAGGGCTTTCGGCTGCTCGGCGCCGAACTGGCCAAGATCCCCGAGACCGACGATGCGCTGGGCGATCTCGAGCGGCTGGTGCCGGTCTTCCGGCTGTTCTGCCGCGCGTATCCCAAGCTGGCGCAGGTCATGTTCTCGCGGCCGTTCGCCGATTTCGAGCCCGGCCCCGACGAACTGGCGGCCGGCGCGGCTGTCCGCGAGATCTTCGTCGGCCGGATACAGCGGTGTGTCGACAAGGGCCTGCTCGGCGGTGACCCGACGGACATCGCGCACGTATTGCTCGCGCTGGCACAGGGTTTGGCGGTGCAGGAGGCCGGGCGGTGGCTGGGGTCGTCGGTCGAGATCGAACGACGCTGGAAGCTCGGTGTGACGTCAGTTCTGGACGGCTTCGGCTGGGCTCCGCCTGCCCGCTGACGCGTGGAGTAGATGATGGTGTGATGACCGATGTACGGGGGCGGGTGTGGCGCGGCGGAAAGCCGCAGGACGACTTCGATTTCTCGTCGATCTCCGACTACCTCGTCGCCGACGACACACTGGTCTGGTGCGACATCTTCGACCCCGACGAGGCGACGCTGTCCGACCTCGGCAAGGAACTGGGGCTGAACCGGTGGGCGGTCGAGGACGCCGTCGGTGAGGCCGAACGCACCAAGGCCGCGGTCTACCGGACGCACACCTTCTTCACGGTGTACGCGGTGTCGTGCCAGGAGCCTGAAGACGATTCCGATTCGACGATCGCGGTGCACCGCGTGTCCGGATTCGTACTGCCGCAGGGACTGATCACCGTGCGGCTGTCGCCGTGGTACGACATCGACACCGTCTCGCAGCGCTTCGACGAGCTCGGCGGTCAGGAGTACGGCGTCGGCTCGCTGGTGCACGGGCTGCTCGACGTCATCGTCGACGAGCATTTCGCCGCGGTGCAGGCGCTCGACGACAGCATCGAAGCTCTCGAAGACGACCTCTTCGAGAACAACACGCCGCGAGGAGGGCTGCAGCGCAAGACGTTTCGCTTGCGCAAGGACCTCGTCGAGCTGCGACGGGTGGTGCTGCCGATGCGCGAGGTCGTCAACTCCATCCAGCACCGGCGGCTGGACGCGAAGACCTCACCGCAACTCGATCCGCTGTACGCCGACCTCTATGACCACGTGCTGCGGGTATCGGAGTGGACGGAGTCGCTGCGCGACATGGTGACAACGGTTTTCGAGACCAACCTGTCGCTGCAGGACGCGCGGCTGAACATGGTGATGAAGAAGCTCACCGGGTGGGCGGCCATCATCGCGGTGCCGACGGCGATCACGGGCTTCTACGGGCAGAACGTCGACTATCCCGGCATCGAGACGTTCGGCGGCTTCGTGGTGAGCACGACGCTGATCGTTGTCCTGGTGCTGGTTCTCTATTGGATGTTCAAGCGTCGCGATTGGCTGTAGCGGTCAGCACCCCGACGACCTCGTCGCCGCAGCGGTAGGTCGCGGTGAAACCCTCGCGCGTGTCGACCAATTCGCAGTGGTCGAACTCCGTGCCCCAACCCCGGTATTTCAGCTTGTGCTCGGCGATGAAGAAAGAGAATTCGGGCATCGTCGCCCAGGAGACCGAATAGCCCGCGGCGCCCGCACCCGCGACGCGGCCCTGCTCCGTCGCGTCGCGCCAGTGCTCGGACACTATCGGCCGCCCTGCCGCGGCGTTGTACGCGAGCGCGACATCGCCTGCCGCATAGACGTTCAGCGCCGACGTGTGCATGTGTTCGTCGACGACAACGCGGCCGTCGGCGAGTTCGAGGCCCGCGTCGGCCGCGAGTCGGGCGTCCGAGCGCACCCCCGTTGCGCAGACGACGAGGTCGGCTTCGACCGCCGCACCGGTGTCCAGTGTCACCTCCGCGCCATCGATGGCAGTGACGCCAGCGGTGCCGATGAAGCGAACACCGCTGTCGGACAGCATCTTCGCGATGCGCTCGCCCACTTCGATCCCGAACCGCCGGTACAGCGGCACCGGTTCAGGCGCGACGAGGGTTGTCACGACGCCGCGGGCGGCAAGAGCCGACGCGGCCTCACACCCGATGAGTCCGCCTCCGACCACCAGGGTCGAGTCGGAGTTGGCAGCGGCCATTCGAACCACGACGGCGTCGGCCAGGGACCGCAACGGCAACGCCGTGTCGCCGCCGGGGACCGCGAGCGGGACGGCCGCCGACCCGGGAGCCAACACCAGATGCCAGTACCCGTAGCGCATGCCCGCCGCGGTCACCACCTCGCGGTTGGCGAGGTCGATGTGGTCGACGGTGATCCCGCGGTGCAGTTGGATCCCGTTACCCATGAACCAGCCGGGGCTGCGCAGGTCGAGCTTCGGGTGGCCGCCCCGCAGGAAGGACTTGCTCAGGTGCGGCTTGGCATACGGCAGCGCCGGGTCGCTGGCGAGGATGCGAACGGGGATCTTGGGGTGTTTCTCGCGGAACGTCTCGGCGGCGGTCAACCCTGCCGGACCGCTGCCGATGGCGATGAACCCTGGAGCCACCACGGGTCAGGGGTACCACCGAGGCGGGTTTGCCATGCCTGCCCGCCCACGTTCGTCACAAAGCAGTCAGGCCGCGCCGTCGCTGACGCCCCAGACCAGGCAGAACGTGTGCCCCGCGGGATCGCGGAACACCCGGAACGTGTCGTCCTCGTCGGCATCGGCCACCCGCGTGGCGCCGAGTTCGACGACCTGTCGTTCCGCCTCGTCGACGCTGTCGTCGTCGACCTGGATGTCGAGGTGGAACTGCTGGGATCCGCGAGGGTCCGGGAACACCGGTGGCTCGTGCTGCGGCGAGAGCTGGAAGGCCAACCGCCGACCGGATGGGTCGGTCAACGTCGACCAGGTGTCGTCGTCCTGTTGGACGTCGCCGCCGAGGATCTTCTGGTAGAAACCCGCGAGGGCGGCGGGGTCCTTGGTGTCGATGACGGTCGAGCGAAGCTTTCCGATCATGGGCTGCGCATTGCCGTAATCCTCTTGGCGCAAACGATCCCGGGGTGCAACGAGTCGGCTTCCCCGAAGGGCCGACTGTGGGACCATCTGCGGTGTGAATCCCGAGGATGATCCCGAGGCCAGGATCAGGGCACTCGAGCAACCGCTTTCGGATCAGGCGCGCGCCAGCGAGCTCGGCGGCGACGCCGCCTATCTTCCGCCGCCGGCGCCTGCGTACACCACCGGCGACTACAGCACCCCCGCGTACGGAACCCAGCAGTACGGCCAGCAGCCTTACGGCACCCAGCCCTACGACGCCCAGCAGTGGGGCCAAGCGCCCTACGGTGCGCCACCGCAGAAGGTCTCCGCAGGCATCCCGTGGCTGGTGTTCGGCCTGATCGCCGTCGTCTTCATCGCCGTCGCCGCGGGCATCATCATCTTCATGACGAAGATGACAAGCGTTGGCACGTCCGGTGATTCGGGTGTGTCGAGCGGCGGCTCGGTCGACATCAGCATCCCGCCGGTGCCGTCGATCGACATCCCGACCGTCCCGAGCATTCCCGCACCGCCCGGCGCTCCGAACGCCGATCCGAATGTCATCACCGGCGCGCCGGGGCAGACGGTCACCGTCTCGGGCATCGACGAGAACAAGACGGTCGCCTGCAACGACGCCACGGTGACGATCAGCGGCATCCGCAACACCGTGACCATCACCGGTCACTGCGCGGCGGTCTCAGTGTCCGGTGTCGAGAACAAGGTCACCGTCGACGCCGCCGACACGATCGGCGCGTCGGGCTTCGACAACGTGGTCACCTACATCGCGGGTGACCCGCAGATCGACAACGCCGGCTCCAACACGGTGCAGCGGGGCTGATCCGACCGTGGAAGGCACGCCGGAGGAGGGCACGCCGTTCGGGCGCTATCGGCTGATCGAGTTGCTGGGCCGCGGCGGCATGGGCGAGGTGTGGAAGGCGCACGACAGCGCCATCGATCGCGTCGTCGCGCTGAAAATGCTTCTCCCCCATTACGCCAAGGATCCCGACTTCGAGCAGAGGTTCCGCCGGGAGGCGCGCGCCGCCGCCCGATTGGACGATCCGCATGTGGTGCCCATCTACGACGTCGGCGAGATCGACGACCGCCTGTACGTCACGATGCGGCTGATCAACGGCGTCGACCTGCAGACCCTGATCGACCAGGGACCGCTGGAACCGCAACGCGCCGTTGCGATCATCGACCAGATCGCGCGGGCGCTGCACAACGCGCATCAGGTCGGGCTCGTGCACCGCGACGTCAAACCGTCGAACATCCTGGTGGACAAGAACGACTACGCGTATCTGATCGACTTCGGCATCGCACGCGCCGCGACCGATACCCGGCTGACCTCGGCCAGCTCGGCGATCGGCACCTGGGCGTACATGGCGCCCGAACGGTTCAATTCCGGTGACGTACACCCGAGTTCGGACATCTACGCGCTGGCGTGCGTGCTGTATCAGTGCCTGACCGGTCAGCAACCGTTCCCGGGCACCACGCTCGAGCAGGTCGCCGTCGGACACATGGTGACGCCGCCGCCGCGGCCGTCGGAGCGCGCCGCGATTCCCCAAGCCCTCGACCAGGTGATCGCCACCGGCCTTGCCAAGCAACCCGCCGAGCGCTATCCGACGACCGTCGACATGGCCGAAGCGGCGAAGCAAGCTGTCACCGGACCGGTGTCGCCGAGCGCGTGGGCCGCACCACCCGGTCCGGCCGCCGCACCGCCGGCCCCGGCGTCGAGCTGGCCGGAGCAGCCCTTCACGCAGGTGGGCAACACCCCAGCGCCGTACCCGGCGTCGGCGCAGACCCAGTTCAGCGGGCCCCATCACGTGCCGCAGCCGCAATCACCGAAGAAGCGCCCCGGCCGTAACCGCGGACTGCTGGTCGGCGCCCTCGTGTTCGTCGCGACGCTGGCGATCGTGGGCGGCGTCATCGGCGTCGTCGAACTGACGGGCAAGGACGACAAGGGGTCCGGCGGACCGTCCACCGCGGCCGCCGACGCAGCCGCCTTCAACGGCACCTATCGCGCCGACTACGGACCGGGGACCGATTTGGACGGCAAGGCGGTGCCCAACGCGCCTGCGACGACCAGCGTTTGGGATGTGCGCTCGGAGTGCGGAGCGGGTGGGTGCGTCGCGACCGCCGCGAGCGCGAGCGGCAACTCGCTGCTGTCGAACATGACCTACGACCGGATCGGCGGCAACTGGATCGCCGTCGGCCTTGCGGCATCGGACTGCGGGGGCGAGGCGCCGTCCGAGATCTGGGTCGTCTTCACGTTGGCGCCTCAGCCCGACGGCACCTTGGTCGGTGAGAGCGTCAGGGCGTCCACCGACAGCCTGTGCGCGGCCAAGCGCACGCTGAAGTTCACCAGGACCGGCGACGCCGATCCCAACAAGGTCCCCGATCCCGCGGTCTTGCCGCCCCGGGCGATCTCACCCGCCGATGATCTCCACGGAAGTTACCGTCAGACAACCACTTTCACCAACGGCAACGTTCTGCCGGGACAGGTGCTGAGCGCCGAGACCTACTGCCTGCGCACCGGTGACAAATGCATGAGCCTGTTCCATGCGGGCGGGTCGGCGGTCACGCTCGTGTACGCCGACGACAAGTGGACGCGTAACGAGCAGGGCAATGCCACCTGTGGGGACGGCAGCACCGCGAAAGTGACCATCACCGCCGAGTATCCGATGCCACGGACCATCGACGACCCGATCTCCGTGCTGACGGGACGGGGCACTCAGACGATCGCCCCGGGCAGTGCGTGCACGGGTGGCGGCGACTTCGAGGACAGGTTCGAGCGCACCGGCGACTGACTTCGCCGACGCGGGGACGGCGGCCTCAGCAGAGGCAGCGAGAGAAGAACGCTCCGGTGAAGATCGCGACGATGAGGGCTTCGGTGGTCCATCCCAACACCGCGAGGACCACCACTGCCGCGATACCCGCGATGCCGAGGAACGCGATCAGGACGCCCCACCACATGTGGGCGTGGCCGTGCGATACCGCTCGCGACCGGGTGACGGGCGAGACCATCGCGCCGTTGTGCGCTTCGAGCATGTGACGCCTTTCGCTGTGACGACAGACACAATATAGCCCCATACGTGACGTGACTCACAACTCGTGCGTCAATTCGTGACGCGAGGTCCTCGCCCCCGCCCCTACGCTGATGTCGTCGCACACATCGGAGGGCGCCGTCCATGTCGCAGATCAACTGGGTCCGCTCCACGTTCGTCGGCGCCATGTTGGGCGGGTTCGTCTGGGCGGTCACCATCGGTCTGGCGATGTCCGATGTCCCCGAAATACCCTGGGGCGCGCGGGCCGTGACCTTCGCCGTCACCATCAACGCAGCGCTGCTCCTCGTCAGCGGGCTGCTGTGGCGGCGCGAGGAGAAGCGAACCCTGGCGGCGGCGCTGTGGATCGTGCCGTTCGTCGGAGTCGCGTTCCTGGCCGCTGTCTACACGGTCGGCGGAATCGGGCGGCTGTTCGGTGCGTGAGATGGACCGTGAGAGCGACGAGGTCGAATGGTCGACCGCGAAGACCCCGCGGCCCAACGAGTTCACGGATGCGCAGCGCAAGCCGGTCTCGCTGCTCGTGGGGCTGACGATCGGCCTCGCGCTCGCCTGGCCCGCGGGCGCGTTCGCCCCGATTCTGGGGCCGCT
>DATEIG010000630.1:0-12694 GCA_035279185.1 Mycobacterium sp. | reverse complement strand
CGCTGTCGTCGAGCACTTCGGCGTCGTGCACCAGATCTACAACAACGCGGGCATCGCCGGCGGTGCCGTACCGGTGACCGAGTGCGACTACGAGACCTACGAGAAGATCATCGCCATCAACCTGTGGGGCGTCATCAACGGCACGAAGGAGTTCCTTCCGTATCTCATCGAGTCCGGCGACGGTCACGTGGTCAACATCTCCAGCCTGAACGGCTTGGTGGCCCAGGCGTCGATGACCGGTTACTGCACAACCAAGTTCGCCGTCCGGGGGTTCACGGAATCTCTGCGGGCCGAGATGCTGTCGCTGCGGTCGCCGGTCCGCGTGACGGTGGTGCATCCGGGGGGCATCGCGACGAACATCGCCACTTCGGCCCTGGAGGAGGCGCAACGCGCCGGACGAGAGATCACCGACGAGCAGAGGCAGCGGGCCGAGGCCTACAACGAGAAGTTGCTCAAGATGTCGCCGGCGAGGGCTGCCGAGATCATCGTCGACGGGGTCGAGGCGAACCGGAGTCGGATTCTCGTGGGGAACGACGCCAAGGGCGTCGACCTGTTGGTGCGCCTGCTTCCGCGTACGCACCCCCGGTTGATGGCGTGGTGGGAGAAGCGCACGTTCGGGTCGTGACGGGCCGCCCTCGGGCTCAGACGCGCGAGATCTGACCGTCGGACTCGACGTGCACGGTTCCGTCTTCGTGCGCACCCGGCGTATCGGGCATCTCGTGGCGTCCGCCGCCGCGTCCGCGCCGCACGATCAGGACGACACCGGCGACGGACAGCGCCCCGGCGGCAACCACCGTCGGCCACAGCAGAACTTGAGCCAGCCACACCCGCCGCTGAACTCTGACGATTCGCTGTTGTGCGTGCCGAAGCCGGGTCAGGTTGTCCATGGGCACCGGGATGCCCAGGATTGCTCGGGAGAAAACGGCGAAACGGCAGTATTTCGCCGTGACGACACGGGTGTCGATAGCGTGATGAGCGTGTCTTGGCCCTTTGCGACGCCGAGAGAGCCGGATAGCCGAGGGCGGTCGAGCCTGCGTTCGCTGTGCGTGCTGTTCGTCTCGGTGGCGGTGGCCTACTCGGTCGGCGCGGTGCTGGCGTGGCAATCGTTCGGGGCCGAAGGCACACCGGCATTCTTTCCGCCCGCCGGCGTGACCGTCGCCTTGATGCTGCTGACCTCGCGCACCCGGTGGGCAGTCATCGTCGCCGCGATCGTGGTAGCCGAGGTTGCCGTCGATCTTCACTACGGCGTCGGGCTGGGTGTCGCGTCAGGCTATGCGTTGGCGAACTCGGCTGAGCCCATCGTCGGGGCCTCGCTGGTGGCGGCCTGGTGCAGGGGGGCGCCCGACCTGCGGAGGCGGCGCGACCTCATGAAGTTCCTGGCGGGCGCGTGTCTGGCGGGCCCGCTCGTGGGTGCGCTGATCGGTGGCACGGTCAGCACCGCGTCCAACGGGGCGACCTGGGTCACCGCCGTTGTGCACTGGTGGGCGGGCGACGGCATCGGCGTTCTGGTGGTGGGTGCACCGATCCTGCTGTGGGCCAAGCAATCCCACATCCTTCGGGCCCGGCCTGTCGAGACCGTCGCCGTCTTCGTGGTCACCGTGCTGTTGTCGCTGGCGTCGCTCTGGTGGCAGGCGCCGCCGTCACTGCTGCTCCTGCCGGTGATGGCGTGGGCGGCGTTCCGGCTCGACGTCATCGGGGCCGCACTCGCGGGTGCCGTGCTCGCGACCGCGGTCAACTACATGACGAACACCGGTCGCGGCCCGTTCGCGGAGCTGACGCTGGCGGCGCCCGCGCGGCTCGCGGTGACCCAGGCCTTCGTCGCGGTCATCGTCTTGGTGGCGATGCTCATCGCGCAGGAGGCCGCAGGCCGCGTCGCGGCGGTCGAAGCGCGCGAAACCGAACGGCGAGAACGCGATCGGCTGCAGATCCTGGCCCAGCTCGCCCAGCTGCTGTCGGCCGCGGTGACCCCGGGCCAGATCGGCGACGCGGTGGTCAAACAGCTCTACAGGGAGGCGGGTTCGCAAGCGGTGGCGCTCGGCTTGATCACGCCCGACGGACGACGGCTGGAGTGGGTGAAGACGGCGGGCTACCCGCAGATCGTCCGCGACCGATTCGCAGGCGGCGTCTCCCTCGACGAACTCACGGCTGCGACCGACGCCGTGACGACCGGCGAGCCCGTGGTGATCGGTGACCCGTCGGATTACCAGCGTCGATATCCGCACAACGCGGACCTGATGACGATGAGCGACGCGACGGCGGTGGTGAACTGGCCGTTGACGTCGGGCGTCAAGGCAATCGGTGTGCTGTCCATGATGTGGACGCAGCCGCAGGACTTCGATGCCGCGCAGCTGGCGTACATCTCCGCGGTGGCAACGATGGTCGGGCAGGGCTTGGTGCGCGCTCAGGTGTACGCCGACGAGCATGCGAGGGCCGCGGTGCTCCAGGCCGCCGTACTTCCCACCGAGCCCGCCGACGTCGCCGACCTCGATGTTGCGGTGAGCTACGAACCTGCCGATGGCGAACACGGCCTCGGCGGCGACTGGTACGACGTGATGGCCCTGGCGAAGGAGCGGACGTACCTGGCGGTGGGTGACGTCGTCGGCCATGGCCTGCCCGCCGTCGAGGACATGGCGCAGCTACGCAGCGCCGGACGCGCCATGGCGTTGCAGGGTCTGCCACCGGCGCGGCTGCTGGCCGAACTCAACACGTTCACCGCCCATGCCAGCCACGGGCGGTTCGCGACCATGGCCGTGGCCATGTTCGATCCCCGAGCCGGAACCCTGTCGTACGGTTCGGCCGGCCATCCGCCCGCGTTGCTACGTCGCTCGCGCGATGGAACCGTCGTGCGGCTGGTCGACGGCCACGGGCCGGTGCTCGGACCCATCCGCGACGCCACCTACAGCGAGGCGCAGATCCGCCTCGAGCCGGGCGACATCCTGGTCATGTACACCGACGGCCTGATCGAAGGGCGCGGGCGGGACATCGAGACCGGAATCTCCGAGGTTCAACGACTGATCGCAGGCTGGGGACCCGACACGGCGCTGACCCGGGGATGTCGCCACCTCACCGAAACGTTGGCCGCGCGCCCCCGTCGAGACGACGTCTGCGTCGTGATCCTCCGCGTACGACCCGGCGAGTCCCTACCGCCGAGCTGACCGATCGGCACGTCGCCGTCGAGGTCAGTCCAGGTCGGCAAGAACCTTGCGGGCGGCCTCGAGTTCTGCTTCCAGCGCGGCGACCCTGGCGGCCTGCTGGGAGCGCGCTTCCTCGATCAAGCCGTCGATCGGAGTGGAGAGGTCCTCGTGCAGTTCCTTGGCCGCGCGGGACACCGCGGCGGCGGCGACCGCTAGGTTGCGGGCCAGGTAGGTGGCGCCCTGCTTGAGTTCGGCGCGCCATTCGCCGTCAGCGGTGCCGGTGACCGTCAGTGTGAGCTCGAGCGTCTTGGTCTTCTTGGCGGCCGGCTTCTTCGCCGGAGCCTTCTTCGGTTTCGAGCCGGCCGAGGTCTCCGGGGCGGCCGCTTCAGGCGATGCCGCAGCCGTCGAGGACGTGTCGACGACCGCATCCGGGTTCTTCGGTGTGTCGGAGTCGGAATGCAGTGCTTCCGCTGGCAGAGTGTCGACGGTCATCGTCACGGTGAGCTCCTTCTCGGTCAGGGCCCGCACTCGGCAGGCGCCGGTAGCCAATCACAGTAGAACATATGTTCGAGCGGTTTGCATGTCAAATGCGCACGTCACAGCAACAGGTCCCGCGAAATCAGCTGTCGCAGAACGTGTTTGACCTAAGAAGCGCCGCCCCATCTAGCCGGAACGGGCCTCGGGCGCACGACTTGCGGCCACCAGAACCACCGGCCGAGCAGGGCCGCGATCGAGGGCGTCATGAACGCGCGGATCACCAGGGTGTCGAACAGCAGACCCATGCCGATGGTCGTGCCCATCTGGGCAATCACGACCATGGCGCTCACCGACATCGACATCATCGTGAACGCGAACACCAGGCCCGCGGCGGTCACGACGGAACCGCTGCCGCCCATGGCCCGGATGATCCCGGTGTTGATGCCCGCGTGAACCTCCTCCTTCATCCGCGCCACCAGCAGCAGGTTGTAGTCCGCGCCGACGGCCAGAAGGACGATGACCGCCATCGCCATCACCATGAACTCGAGGTCCAAGCCGATGATGTGCTGCCACAACAGAACTGACAGCCCGAAGGACGCGCCGAGCGACAACACGACGGTCCCGACGATGACGGCTGCGGCGACGATGGCGCGGGTGATGAGCAGCATGATGATGAAGATCAGCGCAAGCGCGGCGACACCGGCGATCAGCAGGTCGATGTTGTTGCCGTCCCTCATGTCCTTGAAGGTGGCCGCGGTGCCGCCGAGGTAGACCCGCGATCCCTCCAGCGGCGTGCCCTTGATGGCTGCGAACGCGGCGTCCTTGATCTTGTCGATGCGCTCGATGCCACCTGCACCCAGTGGATCGTTCTCGTGGGAGATGATGAATCGGACGGCGTGGCCGTCGGGGGAGATGAAGTTCTTCATGCCGCGCTTGAAGTCGGCGTTGTCGAAGATCTCCGGCGGCAGGTAGAACGTGTCGTCGTTGTGCGAGTCGTTGAACGCGTCACCCATGGCCGTTTGGTTCTCGTTGGCCGCGTACTGCTGATCCTGCACGCTCGACTGCGTCGAGTGCATCGTCAGCATCATGTCGCGCATCGTCTTCATCGTCTCGATCTGTTGCGGCATCATGGCCTGCAGCTGGGGCATCAGCGAATCCAGATGCTCCAGATCAGGGACCAGGGCCTGGACGTCGTCGGTCAACACGTCGACGCCGTCGAGCGTGTCGAAAAGCGAACGCAGCGCATGGCAGACCGGGATGTTGTAGCAGTGCGGCTCCCAGTAGAGGTAGTTGCGCACCGGACGGAAGAAATCGTCGAAATCGGCGATGAAGTCCCGCAATTCGGCGGTGTCGACCGATGTCTCGCGCACCTTCTCCACCATCGAATGCGTGACCGTCGTCATCTCACCCATCAGCGAGCTCATCTTGGTCATGGCGTCGATGGTGGTCTGCATCTCGTCGGCCTGGACCAACATGTCGTCCATCGTTTTCTCGCTGTAGGAGCGGTTCAACTCCTGAAGCGTGCCGCCCATGCTCATCTGGGCGGGAATGGTGCTGAACTTCAAGGGTTTGCCCTCTGGCCGCGTGATCGACTGAACCCGCCCGATGCCCGGCACCTTCGTCACCGCCTTGGCGATCCGCTCGATGACGAGGAAGTCCGCCGAGTTGCGGAGATCCTTGTCCGTCTCGATCAGCAACATTTCGGGGTTCATCCGGGCGATGGGGAAATGCCGCTCCGCGGCGGCGAATCCCTGCTGCGAGGGCAGATCGTCGGGCAGGTACAGCCGGTCGTTGTAGCTCGGCCGATAACCAGGGAGGGTGAGAAGGCCGATCAAGGCGAGGAAAATGGTCATGGTCAGGATCCAGCCCGGCCACCGGACGACCGCGGCGCCGAGACGCCGCCAGAACCGAATTCGCATCGCGCGCTTGGGCTCCAGGAGCCCGAAGCGGGTGGCAACGGTGATGATCGCCGGCCCCAGAGTCAGCGCGACCATCACCGCGACGACCATGCCGATGAACATGGGGATGCCCAGTGTCTGGAAGTAGGGAAGTCGGGTGAAGGAAAGGCAGAGCGTGGCGCCCGCGATCGTCATGCCCGAACCGAGGACGACGTGGGCGGTGCCATGGAACATGGTGAAATACGCTGATTCCCGATCTTCACCGACAGAGCGTGCCTCCTGGTAGCGCCCGATCAGGAAGATCGCGTAATCGGTTGTCGCGGCGATCGCCAGCGTGACGAGTAGCTGGGTCGCGAACGTCGACAGTCCTATGAGGTCGTTGTAGCCGAGAGCGGCCACCACGCCGCGCGTCACCGACAGGCTCAAGACCATGATCGTCAACACCAGCAGGACCGTGACGACCGACCGGTAGAAGAACAGCAGCATCGAGACGATGACACCGATGGTCACCATCTCGATCAGCCTGACGCTCGCGTTGCCCGCGTTCTCCTGGTCGGCCTGTAGCGCAGGACCCCCGGTGACGTAGACCTTCACTCCCGGCGGGGGCGTCAACCCGTCGACGAGTTTCTGAACCGCGATGACCGATTCGTTGCCGAGTGCCTCGCCCATGTTCCCGGCGAGATAGACCTGGACGTAGGCGGCCTTGCCGTCGCCGCTCTGGGCTCCCACCCGCGTCAGTGGGTCGCCCCAGAAGTCCTGGATGTGCTGGACGTGCCTGGTGTCGGCCCGGAGCTTGGCGACCATGTCGTCGTAGAAGCGATGGGAGTCCTCGCCGAGAGGCTTGTCTCCCTCGAGGACGATCATCGCCGAACTGTCGGAGTCGAACTCCTCGAAGACCTTGCCGATGCGCATCATCGCCGCGACCGCGGGGGCGTCTTTCGGCGACATCGAGACGGCCTGCATCTTGCCGACCTCTTCGAGCTGCGGCACGGAGACATTCAGGACGGCGATGAGCGCGATCCAACCGATGATGATGGGCACCGCGAGCCGCCGGATCCACGTGGCCACCCCCGACCTGCGGTGCTGCTCCGGGTGGGTGGTGTCGATTGCCGGAGCGCTCACCAGGCACTCAGCTGTCGTCGGCGCACAGCCATATCAAAACTCATCCGATTGCGAAGATGGGCTAAACGCTGACATCCGCCAATCACCGTCTGAGAAGCCGCTGCCAGGTACTACCGCCGTGTGTGAAGCGCCTCACAGCCGGGTAAGAGAGTCGCATGGCGACGTGGATATCAGGTGGGACGGTCGGGTAATGGCTCAGACGCTGCGCGGCGTCGCGCGATGGAGTGTGAAACCCGCCAAGAACGTGGAGACGGCGGTCAGCCCGAAGGTGAACGTGCTTCGCGGTCTTGCGGCTCGCGCCACGACACCGCTGCTTCCCGACGACTACCTCAAGATGCTCAACCCCTTGTGGACCGCCCGCGAACTGCGCGGCCAGGTCGTCGACGTGCAGAGGGAAACCGAGGACACGGCGACGGTGACCATCAAGCCCGGCTGGGGCTTCAAGGCCGACTACCAGCCCGGGCAGTATGTCGGCATCGGTCTGCGGGTCAACGGGCGATGGCACTGGCGCTCGTATTCGCTGACCTCGATCCCGCAGCGGGACGAGAAGCACATCACGATCACGGTGAAGGCCACCCCCGAAGGTTTCCTGTCCACCCATCTGGTGAACGGTGTCGAACCCGGCACGATCGTGCGCCTGGCCACCCCGAAAGGGGACTTCGCGCTGCCCGATCCGCCGCCGTCGAAGATCCTGTTCATCAGCGCGGGCAGCGGCATCACTCCGCTCATGGCGATGCTCCGGTCACTCACCGCGCGCGGGCAGAACCCCGACATCGTGCACGTCCACTCGGCGCCCTCGAAGGACAGCGTGATCTTCCACGACGAGTTACGCGAGTTGGAGGGCAGCCATCCCAGTTACCAGCTGCACCTGCAACTCACCGAGACCGACGGTCACGTCGACTTCCAACAGCTCGACGATCTTGTTCCCGATTGGCGAGACAGGCCCACCTGGGCGTGTGGGCCGTCGCCGATGCTGGAGGCCATCGAGGGCGTCTTCGACGACGCCGATCTCGGCGAGAGCCTGCACATCGAGCGGTTCACCATCGACCGGACCGACAAGGGTGGTGAGGGTGGCACCGTCACCTTCGCGATCTCCGACAAGACCATCGAGATCGACGGCGCCACTTCGCTTCTGGAGGCCGGCGAAAAGGTGGGCATCCAGATGCCGTTCGGGTGCCGGATGGGCATCTGCCAGACCTGCGTGCTGCCGTTGGAGGACGGACACGTCCGCGACTTCCGATCCGGCGACGAGCACGGCCCCGGGGACCGCATCAACACCTGCATATCCACCGCCTCCGGCGACTGCACACTGAAGATCTAGGAGCTCGAATGGCCATCACCGACATCAAGGCGTACGCCCACCTCACCCCGGAGGACGTGGAGGCGCTCGCCAACGAGTTGGACACCATCCGCACCGACATCGAGGAATCTCGAGGCGAGCGCGATGCCCGCTACATACGACGGACGATTCAGCTGCAACGCGGGCTCGCCGTCGGGGGTCGCGCCGCGCTGTTCTTCAGCCACAACCGAATCGCGCGGTGGGCGGGGATCACGATGCTGGGGACCGCCAAGATCATCGAGAACATGGAGTTGGGCCACAACATCACCCACGGGCAGTGGGACTGGATGAATGACCCCGAAATTCACTCGACCGAATGGGAATGGGATACCACGGCGCCAAACGTGCACTGGAAGAAGTCGCACAACTTCATCCATCACAAGTACACCAACGTCGTCGGTCTCGACGACGACATCGGCTACGGCATCATGCGATTGACCCGCGACCAGAAATGGGAGCGGTGGATGATCTTCAATCCCGTCATCAACCTGACGCTGGGCACGCTGTTCGAGTGGGGTGTCGCCGCGCACGGTCTGGAGACGACGAAGTTCCGCAAGGGCGAGAAATCGAAGGCCGAGGTGCTCAAGGATCTGCGCATCATCGGCAAGAAGGTCGGTAGGCAGGTCGGCAAGGACTACGTGGTGTTCCCCGCACTGGCTGGGAAGAACTGGAAGTCGACCATGAAGGCCAACGCGATCGCCAACCTGATCCGCAACTACTGGGCTTACGCGGTGATCTTCTGCGGCCATTTCCCCGACGGCGCGGAGAAGTTCACCAAAGAGGAGTTCGAGAACGAAACCCAAGGCGAGTGGTATCTGCGGCAGATGCTGGGATCGGCGAACTTCAATGCCGGTCCGGTGATGGCGTTCATGAGCGGGAACCTCTGCCACCAGATCGAACATCACCTGTTTCCCGACCTGCCGAGCAACCGGTACGTCGAGATCGCCGAGCGCGTTCGCGCATTGTGCGAAAAGTATGACCTGCCGTACACGACAGGCTCGCTGCCGCGGCAGTACATGCAGTCGTTCTGGACGATCATGAAGCTGGCGCTTCCGGACAAGCTGCTCAAGGCCACCTCTGACAATGCGCCCGAAACCAATTCGGAGCTGAAGTTCCGCGTGCGCGACGGCGTGCGGGAGAGCTTCGGCGTCGATCCGGCGACCGGCAAGCGGCGCGGCCTGCGGACCGCGATGCGGGAGATCGAGACCGGAGCGATGGCGACGGCCTGATGGTGTCGAAAGAGTCAGTGGGAGAGGGAGGAAGGGCGCATGGCTGAAGAAGAAGGTGGTCGGTGGGATGTCGGCGTCAAGGACAACGTCGTCTATCTCGCGCGGTTGTCCAACGACGGCGAGCGGTTGTTCGACGAACAACTCGAGGCGCATGAAGCGCGTCAGCTGGGGGAGCTGCTGACGAAGTACGCCGCCAGGGCCGACGAGGCGGACACCGGGCGCCGGTCGAAGGACGACGACGATGACGATGACGATGACGATGGCGATGACGACGATGAGAAGGATCGCGACGACGCTGACGCCGACAGCGACGATGACGATGACGATGACGATGACGATGACAAGGACGACGACTCGGACGACGACGACGATGACAAGGACGACGACTCGGACGACGACGACGATGACAAGGACGAGAAGGACGACCGCACGTAATGGCCGACATCATCGATCTCATCTATGCCGATCATGACTGGCTGCGGCGCCAGTTCTTTCGACTCGACGACGCGAAGACGCCCGATGAACTGACGGCGGTATGGGACGCGCTCAGCATGCGTCTCGACGCGCACGCCGACGCCGAAGAGCGGGTCTTCTATCCGGCTCTGCTCAAACACGGCGGCAAGGACGACCCCGGCAATCCCGAAGGCGATCCGGAGGACGAAACCGAGGACGCGATCACCGATCACAATGCGATCCGCGATGCGGTGCGCGAGTCGCGGCGCCACAAGCCCGGCACCGACGAGTGGTTCGAGGCCGTGATCAAAGCGCGCAAGGAGAACGGCGAGCATCTCGACGAGGAAGAGCGCGAGGCCATGCCGGACTTCATCAAGAGTTCGACACTGGAAATGCGGCACGAATTGGGCATGCAGTGGCTGCGCTTCTACGCCGAGCACGACACCAGCACTGGCATCGACAACCGCGACAAGGACGCCGACGCCTACATCGACCAGCACTCCTGACGTCGTTCTCGCCCGGGGTAGATTGCCCGCGTGAGTGACGAGAGAGTTCGCGTCCAGCTTCGCCCCGACGGGGTGGCGATCGTGACGATGGTTCGCGCCGACAAGCACAATGCGCTCGACCGGCCGATGTTCGACGCCCTGACGAACGCCGCGGAGCAGGTGGCGGCGGAGGCGTCGGTGCGTGCGGTCGTGCTGCACGGCGAAGGCAAGAGCTTCTGCTCCGGCCTGGACGTTGCGAGCTTCATGGGCGGCAGCGGCGGCACCGGGATCCTGCTGAACCGGGACGACGGTCGCGTGGCCAACTTCGCCCAGCGGGTCACCTACGACTGGTCCCTGGTGCCTGCACCGGTGATCGCTGCGATTCACGGCAACTGCTTCGGCGGCGGCCTGCAGATCGCGCTGGGAGCCGACATCAGGATCGCCGCGCCGGACGCCGCATTGTCGATCATGGAGATCAAGTGGGGCCTGATTCCCGACATGGGCATCACACAGACGCTTCCGCGACTGGTGCCCATCGACGTCGCAAAAGAGTTGACCTACACCGGACGTCGGGTTTCGGGCAGCGACGCCGCGGCGCTCGGGTTGGTGACCCGCACCGCCGATGATCCGCTCGCGGCGGCCATCGCCCTGGCCGAGGAGATCGCGCAGAAGTCTCCCGACGCCGTCCAGGCCGCCAAGCGCCTCTACAACCAGACCTGGGTCAGCGACGACGCCGGCGCTGCCCTGGCGCGCGAATCAGAACTGCAGGGCCGCCTGGTCGGCAAGCCCAACCAGATCGCGGCTGTCATGGCCGGGATGTCGGGGGAGCCGGCCGTCTTCGCCGACCCGGGCGACGACACGGCAGGCTGACCCGATGGGCGTACTGGACGGCCGGGTCGCGTTCATCACCGGAGGGGCGCGCGGGCAGGGCCGCGCGCACGCGCTGGCGCTCGCCGCCGAAGGCGCCGACGTCGTCGTCGCCGACGCACCCCGTCCGATGACCCTCACGTATCCGCTCGGCACCGAGGACGACCTGCGTGCCACGGCCAAGGAAGTCGAGGCCCTCGGCCGGACCTGCATTCCGATTGCGGTGGATGTGCGAGACCCCGACGCGGTGAATGCCGCCGTCGACGAAACCGTCACCGCGCTGGGCAGTCTCGACATCGTGGTCGCCAACGCGGGCGTCGTCAGCACCGGACCGCTGGACGCGGTGACCGATGAGGTCTGGCACCAACTGATGGACACGAACCTGACGGGCGTCTTCCACACGCTGCGGGCCGCTGTACCGGTGATGCGGCGACAGCGTTTCGGCCGGATCGTCGTCACCTCGTCCATGGGTGGCCGCATGGGCATTCCGGAACTCGCGCCGTACAACGCCACCAAATGGGGCGTCATCGGCATGGCGAAATCCTTGGCGCTCGAGGTCGCCAAGGAGGGCATCACCGTCAACGTCATCTGCCCGACCACGGTGCACACGCCGATGGTGCAACCCAAGGACGCCGACGGCGTTCCCGACGAGTTGGTCCGTCGGATGATGAAGGCCAACCCGATCCCACAGCCGTGGATCGAGCCCGAGGACGTCAGCCGCGGGCTGCTGTATCTGGTCACCGACCCCGGCGTGGTGACCGGCAGCGTCCTCGAGATCGCACTCGGTGGCAGCGCCCGCATCCAGTGACGCCGCGCTCACGCGAGGTCGACGCCGGTCAGCTCCTGCGACACCGTCCACAGACGGGAAGCGTTGTCGTTGTCCCGCAACGGCTTCCACAGCTTCTGCGGGCCCGGAGGGCCGCCGACGTGTCCCGGCCACTGCGGCCCGTAGAACCCGCCGTCGGTCACCTCGGGTGAAGTCACGGCCATCAGCGCAGGGAGTTTCGCGGTGTCGACGGTTCCCACGATGAGCCCCCGCTGCGAGAGCCACCGGATGATGCGGACGCCCGTGGTGTCCTCGGCCCGACCGATCTCGGCGCGCGCCGCGAGCAGGCTGGTCGGAGCGACTCCGGGATGGGCGATGGTGCTGGTGATTCCCCAGCCCGCCGCCGCGCTGCGACGGTTCAACTCACGTCCGAACAACCCGACCGCGATCTTCGACTGCCGGTAGGCGCGCATCCCGTCGTAGGAGCGCTCCCAGTTGAGGTCATCCCAATTGATCGTGCCGCTGCGCGCGGCGATGCTCGTCTGCGAGGTCACCCGTGCCCGGCCTGCCGTCAGCAGCGGCAGGAGGTGTCCGGTGAGCGCGAAGTGGCCGAGATGGTTGGTGCCGAACTGCAATTCGAAGCCGTCGGCGGTGGTCTGCCGGTCGGGTGGCGTCATGATGCCCGCGTTGTTGACGAGGATATGGATCGGGGCGCCCTCGGCGCGCAGTTTGTCGCCGAGCGCCGCGACCGACGCCATTGAGGACAGGTCCAACTCCTCGAGCGACAGCTTCGCCTGCGGGTGCCGGTCGCGGATCCTCGCGACGGCGGCCTCGCCCTTGCGCCGATTGCGAACCGGCATGACGACATGTGCGCCTGCGCGCGCGAGCTCCGTGGCAATGCCGAGTCCGACGCCGTCGCTCGCG
>DATEIG010000629.1:0-3733 GCA_035279185.1 Mycobacterium sp. | reverse complement strand
CACCACGACCCGCGCCGGTGCGCTCGGGGGCACACGGAGGGGTTGCTGCACGGCGACGAGCCTAGTCGTCGGCCCGACGGCCCTTGTCGCCGATGGGGCCCGGCGTGGCGTCGTCGTCGTCGATGTACTCGAAATCCTCGGGATCGGGCAGGTCGTCGTCGAAATCTGGGTCGAAATCTGGGTCGAAATCGACGTAATGGTCGGACCTTCTCGCACTTTCTCGCCCAAATGTCGGTTTGGGCGGTGCGGGAGGTTCGGGTTCGGGTTCAGGTTCCGGCTCGAAGGCTGGCTCGGGGTCGGGTGAGGGGTCGAAGGCCGGTGCGACGTCGGTGTCCGGCTCGAAGGCGGGCTTGAACTCGCCATCGAACTCCCCGCCGACTTCGCCATCGAACTCGGCGTCGGAATCGCCCTCGTCCAAGACCTCCGCGTCCCCCACCTCCTCGCCGAGATCGACGTTTTGGCGCGGCGCACTCGCACTTTCTCGCCCAAGTGTCGGTTTGGGCGCGCGGGGGGCGCGGGTGATACCGCCCGCCATGGCGATGGTCAGCCCGCCGATCGCCATGAACCACAGGAACACCGCGGGGGCGAACGTCGTCTGGTCGACGCCGACGTGGCCGAAGTTGCCGAGCTCGCCGCCGCCTGCATAGCCGAGCAAGGCCATCGCCAAAGCGGCAATCGCCGAGGCCAGCGTCAACTTGCCCAGCGCGGGCAGCAGCGGAAGCGGCCGTCGTCCGCACTGCTGGCCGACCACGACACCCGACACGGCGCCGATGATCAGCAGCACGACCCAGATCGGGCCGAGCGGCGGTGTCGGCACCGCGGCGAGGATCGGCAGCGCGGGGATGTCCCCGCCGAACACCGTGAAGGAGCTGAACGTCGCGAGCCCGACATGCGCGCTCGACCCGACCGCGACGGCCGACGTCCCCACCATCACATTGGGCGCATACAGCGCGGACAACACCGTCAAACTGAGCTGCCCGAACACCGAGTCGGTGATCGCGTACAGGTCGTGCATCGTCGACCAGTGCACGACCAGCGACAAGGCCGTCACCGCACCGGACAGCCCGAGCAGCGCCAGCACCCCCGCGTACGCAGGTCGTCCCGCGTCGGCCACCCATCGCGGCATGCCGGATCCGGTGACCAGCCGCCTGCCGGCGCGTGAGCCGACGCCGATGACCGCGCCGATCGCGTGGACGACGAGCACTCCGGTGAAGGCGCGCAATGCATTCGGGGTCTGCAGTTGGGTCAGCACCGACGACGCGTCGTGAATGACGGCCAGCGCGATCGCGGCGATCAGCAGCGGGCCGCCGAGCGCGGACGCGACGATCCACCGGATGACGAACCACGAGCCCTGCGGCGGGGTGGCGGCGGCGGTCGTGCGGGCCGTGCCCCACACCATCGCCAGCACGGGCAGCAGCGGCATCACGCCCAGCTCGCGCCCGCCGATCGAGATCGGCACCTGGTGGACGCCGAGCCACATGCTCGCGATCGCCCCCGAGGCGCCGAGCATGTCGCTGTTGGCGATCAGCAGCTGCAGCAGCACGACCGCGGCGATGACGACAAACGCCACCGCCGACGGGCCGAATGCGACACGGAACAGGTCGCGTGCCTGCCGACTGCCGACCGACCTGTTCTCCACCACTAGCGGTATAGCAGTTCCGTGCTCGCACACGCGGTATCTACGCGTGCGAGGCGAGGATTACGACGTCGAGTTGCCGGACGGGTTCGACGACGACGACTGCTGCGGCTGTCCTGACGTCTGCCCGGGCGCCGACTGCGACGACTGCGACGACTGGGGCTGACCATAGGTCGGGAAGCCGGTCGGAGGGGTCGGAGGGCCGCCCTGCTGGCCGATCGGGGCGAAGCCGCCGGTCGACGGGCCTGCGCCCGTGTAGCCGCCGCCGTAGGAGCCCTGGCCCGGGTACTGCGGGCGCTGCTGGCTCTGATGCGGGGCCTGGTGCTGACCCTGGTGCCCGCCGTAGTACTGGCCCGGCTGGCCGTAGGGGCCATAGTTCTGCTGCTGCTGCTTGTCGTACTTCGGCTTCGGCACGGGCGCCTTGATGATGCCCGCGTCGAGCAGCAGTGCGCCGATCGCGACCGCCGACTGCAGGAAGGTCAGCAGGATGACGACGTAGAGGGCCCAGCCGATGCTGACGCCTTCCGGCTTCTGGATGATCTCGGCGAGCACGAGCAGGAACGCCAGCACCGCGACCGCGGCGATGACGCCGATGGGGGCCTTCTGCCTGGGCAGCAGGCTGGCGCCGGCGATCAGCCCCGAGACCAGCGCGGCGACGACGGCCATCACGACGCCCTGGGAGGTGCCGCTGGCGCTGCCCATCTGCGGGAAGTCGGTGCTCTCGATCGTGAACACGTCGCCGAAGCTGAACAGATAGACGAGCAGGCCGAGCACCGCGACGGCGGTGAGCAGGATGAACGGCAGCCTGCTGGGGCCCGAGGGGGTGATCGCCGCGGGCGTCTGGACCGATGTCGACGGCTGGTGCTGTTCGAGCTTGCCGAACTGCTGCGTCGGAGCGCTGAACTGGGTCGTGGGCTGCTGGCTGGGCGGATATCCCGAGCTACTGGGCGGGTAGGTCATGACCTCTCCTGCTTTTGGTTGGACGCCGCCCCCGGCGACGCTGCGTGCGCCCACGGGATGACGAACTCGTGAACGGCGACCGCGTTAGCGATTCGACATCCACGCTAGCGCACGCTGCGTCATGCGGATACGAGCACAGGAGCGTGCGCCCACTCGTCCTCGGCGTTCTCGATCTCGCGGACGAGCGGAAGCACCCGCGAACCGAAGTATTCGATCTCCTCCTGAAAGTGCAGGAAGCCGCCGAGAATCAGGTCGACGCCCCGTTTGCGGTACGCCGCAATGCGTTCCGCGATCTGCTCGGGCGTGCCGATCAATTGTGTGCGGAACCCGTCGTTGTACTGCACCAAGTCGTCGAACGACGAGTCGGCCCACATGCCGCGCTTGTCGGCGGTCGAGTTGCCAGCTTGTTGTACGGCGGCTTTGAACCCTTCCACAGCCGGGCGGTTGGCCTTGGCGACGATCTCGCGCAGCGTCTCCTTCGCCTCGGCCTCGGTGTCGCGGGCGATGATGAACCCGTTGAGCCCGAACTTGACCTCGCGGTCGGCGCTGCGCGCGTGGTCGCGGACGTCGACGATCTGCTCGGTCACGCCGTCGAAATCCTTCCCGTTGGAGAAGTACCAGTCGGAGTAGAGGCCGCCGTTGCGGCGCGCGGCCGTCGAGTTGCCGCCCTGGAAGATCTCCGGGTTGGGGCGGTCGGGGGTGTTGACCGGTTTCGGCTTGAGCGTGAAGTCGTGGATGCGGTAGAAGTCGCCGCGGAAATCGACGTCGTCCTCGGTCCAGATCTTGCGCAGCACCTGCAGGAACTCTGCGCTGCGACGGTAGCGCTCGTCGTGTTCGAGCCACGGCTCGCCGAGGTGGGTGAACTCGTCCTTGAACCAGCCGGACACCACGTTGACGGCGAAGCGCCCATTGCTCAGCTGGTCGGCCGTCGCGCCGAGCTTGGCCAGGACGCCGGGCTGCCACAGCCCGGGGTGGACGGCGGCGATGACCTTGAGCCGTTGCGTGGCCAGCAGCAGCGCAAGGCTGAAACTCGTCGACTCGTGCTGGTACTCGGCGCCGTAGCTGGCCTCGTAGCGCACCTGCGACAGCGCGTAGTCGAAGCCGTTGTTCTCCGCCGTCTGGGCGAGCTTGACGTTG
>DATEIG010000628.1:0-2604 GCA_035279185.1 Mycobacterium sp. | reverse complement strand
CACCGCGAAGATGTTGACCGGCAACCCCCACTTGCCCATCGTGAAGTAGCCGCCCTCCTTGAGGTCAGCGGGCGGCCACTGGCCCTGGAAGCGCTTCTTGAGCATCGGGCCCGTCACCATCAGGTACGCGAGGTAGATCATGATGATCGCGATCGAGGTGAGCACCGTGAAGATCTGCGGGTTGGCGATGTTGATCACCAGAATCACCGCCGAGATGATCCCGATCGTCACCGCGGGCACGATCGGCGTTTGCGTCTTCGGGTTGACCGTGGCCAGTTTCTCCCCGAACGGCAGCGCGTTGTCGCGTGCCATCGCGAACGACAACCGGATGGCGGCGGTGTGCACTGCGAGGCAGCAGACCGTCACCGCGACCACGATGCAGATCAGGAACACCTTGCCCAGCGGTCCCCACATCACCTGTTCGACGATGTACTGCAGACCGCCACTGCTCTCGCCGATGAGCGGGTCCTGCAGATTCGGCGCCGACATCACCGCGAAGACCAGGATGGCGCCGCCGATCACGAACGATGCGAGAATCGCCCGGAAGATCGCCTTGGGCGCCGTGCGACGCGGTTCGACGGTCTCCTCCCCCAGCGAGCTCGCGGTGTCGAAGCCGTACATCACATACAGAGACGCCAGCGACGCGACGAGGAATGCCCCGAGGAAGCCGTAACTCTCGCCCGCGCCGTAGCCCTCCGTCGAGAAGAAGATGTCGGGCCCGCGCTTGACGTTGAGCGCCAAGATGATTGCGATCAGCACCGCGGCGATCAACTCGATGAACACGCCCGCGCTGTTGATTCTGGCCATCAACTTGACGCCGAGGGCGTTGACCAGCGTGGTGAAGATGATCAGGACGCTGCCGAGGAGGACGGCGTTGGCGGCGAAGTCGTATTCGCCGGTGCCGTCCCCGATGATCTGGAATCCGCTCCACAACCGCGGCAGGTTCAGCTGGTAGGCCAGCACCACCGCCGAGATCGTGACGATCGACGCGGTGAGCATCAGCCAGCCCGACGACCAGCCGACCAGCCTGCTGCCCAGCTTCTTGCTCCAGTTGTAGACCGAGCCCGCGACGGGATACTTGGCGGCCAACTCCATGAAGCACAACGCCACCGCCATCTGACCGACGAACACCATCGGCCACGACCACAGGTAGGCGGGTCCTGCTGTGCCGAAACCGAAGTAGAACAGCTGGAACGTGCCGGTGAGGATCGAGATGTAGCTGACGCCCGCCGCGAAGCTCGCGAACTTGCCGATGCTTCGGTCCAGCGACTGCTTGTAGCCGAAATCCTCCATCCCGCTGTCCGCGTGCGGATCCTTGATGACCATGCGATTCCCCTTAACCCTTGAACCAGCCGGCCGGCGTTGGCGCGGTGTTGTGCCAGATGTGTTTGATCTCTTGATATTCCGCGAGTCCCGTGGGCCCGAGCTCGCGGCCGTTACCTGACTTCCCGAATCCGCCCCACTCCGCCGCGGCGGTGTAGTAGCCGAAGTCGTTGAGCCACACCGTGCCGTGCCGAAGTGCCCGCACCACACGCTCGCCCCGCGCCGGATCGGACGTGCGCACGCCCGCCGCGAGACCGTACTCCGTGTCGTTGCCGAGTTCTATCGCCTCGGCTTCGGTGGTGAAACGCTCCACCGTGAGGATCGGTCCGAAGGTCTCCTCCTGGACGATCCGCATCGACCGGTCACATCGGTCGAAGATCGTCGGCAGGTAGAAGCTGCCGCCTTCCAGCGCGGGATCAGTGGGTCGCGCTCCGCCCGTGACCAGTTTCGCTCCCTCGGAGATGCCTTGCTGGACATGGGCTTCCACCTTTGCCCGGTGTTGTTCGGAGACCAGCGGCCCCGTCTCGCTCGACGGGTCCATCCCGTTGCCCACCCGGATCTTCTCGGCCCGTTCGGCCAGCGCCGCGACGAAATCGTCGGCGATGGACTCCTCCACGATGACCCGGGTGCCCGCCGAGCAGACCTGGCCGGAGTGCAGGAACACGCCGGTCAGCACCTGGTCGACGGAGCTCTCCCAGTCGGCGTCGGCGAACACGATGTGCGGGTTCTTGCCGCCGAGTTCGACCGCGACCTTGGTGACGTGCTCGGCGGCGACCTTCGAAATCGTCCTCCCGGTGGCCAATCCCCCGGTGAACGAGATGAAGTCGACGTCGGAGGTGTCGGTCAGGGCGGCGCCGAGCGTTGCGCCGCTGCCCTGCACCAGGTTCACCACCGATGCGGGCACTCCGGCCTCTTCGAGGAGGTGGACGAACGCGATCGTGGAGAGCGGCGTCACCTCGCTCGGCTTGGCGACCATCGTGCAGCCCGCGCCAAGGGCGGGCGCCACCTTCCACGACATCTGAAGCAGCGGGTAGTTCCACGGTGCGATCAGCACGCAGACGCCGATGGGTTCGCGCACCACGCGGCTGACGACGGCGGGGTCGCCGACGTCGACGAGGCGGTCCGCTTCGACTCCGACCAGCCGCGAGTAGTACCGGAAAACCGATGTGACGTCGTCGATGTCAATGCGGCTCTCGACGAGCGTCTTGCCGGTGTCCCTCGTCTCGAGCTCGGCGAGCGGTTCCTTGTCGCGCTCGAGCAGATCGGCGACGCGGTCGAGCA
>DATEIG010000627.1:0-13372 GCA_035279185.1 Mycobacterium sp. | reverse complement strand
CGTCGACTGCACAAGCTATTTCGCCGACACACCGTTCCGGGTGTTCCAGGCGCCCTATGTCGGGGCGGTGGTGATGCCGGGCGGCGCATCGCAGCCGCGGCGCACCCTCGACGGCTGGCAGGAGTTCGCCAAGCAGCGCGGCCACAAGGGCCTGGCCTACGTGCTGGTCAGCGAGGACGGCACGCTGGCCGGGCCCGTCGCCAAGAACCTCACCGATGCGGAGCGCGACGGCCTGGCCGCGCACGTCGGCGCCGCGCCGGGGGACTGCATCTTCTTCGCGGCAGGCAGCCCGAAGTCGGCACGTGCCCTGCTCGGCGCGACGCGCATCGAGATCGCCACCCGGCTCGGAATGATCGACCCGAATGCCTGGGAGTTCGTATGGATCGTGGACTGGCCGCTGTTCGAGCCCGCCGACGAGGCGACCGCATCCGGCGACGTGGCCGTCGGCTCGGGTGCCTGGACCGCGGTGCACCACGCGTTCACCTCGCCGAAGCCGGAATCCGAGGCGACATTCGACACCGATCCCGGCAGCGCGCTGGCGAACGCCTACGACATCGTGCTCAACGGCAACGAGATCGGCGGCGGCTCGATCCGTATCCATCGCCGCGACGTGCAGGAGCGGGTGTTCGCGATGATGGGCATCGACCATGACGAGGCGCAGGAGAAGTTCGGATTCCTGTTGGACGCGTTCGCTTTCGGTGCACCCCCGCACGGTGGTATCGCGTTCGGCTGGGACCGTATCGTGGCGCTGCTGGGTGGCTACGACTCGATCCGCGAGGTGATCGCGTTCCCCAAGTCCGGCGGTGGCGTCGACCCGTTGACGGGTGCGCCCGCGCCGATCACGGCGCAGCAGCGTAAGGAATCGGGAATAGATGCCAAGCCGCAGAAGCTGGAGCAGAAATGAGTGCACCTGACGCCGACGCCATGCGCGATTTCAACGAGGGCATCGTCGAGGAGTTCCGCTCCAACGGCGGCAAGGTCGGCGGCCCGTTCGAGGACGCCGACCTGCTGCTGCTGACCACGACTGGCGCCAAGTCGGGTCAGCCGCGGCTGGCGCCCCTGGCGTACTTCACGATCGACGGCAGGCTGATCATCATCGGGTCCAAGGCGGGCGCCGACACGAACCCCGACTGGGTGCACAATCTGCGGGCCAACCCTCGCGCCCACATAGAGATCGGCAGCGAAGCGTATGACGTCACCAGCCGCGAGCTGCCGCGCGACGAGCGCGATGCGTTGTTCGACAAGGTCGTTGCCGTCGCGCCCGGCTTCGGCGAGTACCAGTCGAAGACCTCGCGGATCATCCCGCTGTTCGAGTTGACCCGCGACTGAATTCGCGGAACGGGTTCTACAGCCGCTCGATGATGGTGGCGTTGGCCATGCCGCCTGCCTCACACATCGTCTGCAGGCCGTAGCGCCCGCCACGCTGCTCCAGCGCGTTGACCATCGTCGTCATGATCCGCACGCCGCTCGCGCCGAGCGGGTGCCCGATCGCGATGGCACCGCCGTTGACGTTGGTCTTCGCCAGATCTGCGCCGACGTCGTGGGCCCAGCTCAGCACGACCGGCGCGAACGCCTCGTTGACTTCGAACACGTCGATGTCGTCGATCGCCAGGCCTGCGCGCTGCAGCACCTTCTCGGTGGCGGGGATGACGCCGGTCAGCATGTACAGCGGATCGGATCCGACGACGGTGGCCGTGTGGATGCGGGCCAGCGGCCGAAGGCCGAGCCGCTTGGCGACCTCAGATGTCGTGATCAACACCGCGGCACTGCCATCCGACAGCGGCGACGAGTTGCCCGCGGTGATCTCCCAACCGATCTGGGGGAAGCGCGCCTCGTACGCCGGGTTGTAGAACGCGGGCTTCAGCCCGGCCAGCGTCTCGACCGTCGTACCGGGACGGATGATCTCGTCGGTGGTGAGGCCGGCGATCGGAGCGAGCTCGTTGTCGAATCGGCCCTCTTTGGTTGCGGCTGCGGCCTTTTCGTGGCTGCCGGCCGAGAACTCGTCGAGCTGTTGACGTGAGAAGCCCCACTTGGCCGCGATCAGCTCGGCGCTGATGCCCTGCGGCACAAGGCCGTCGGGGTAGCGCTGCGCCATCGCACCGAAGGGGTCGCTGCCAGGCAACACGCTCGAACCCATCGGTACCCGGCCCATCGACTCGACGCCCGCGGCGACGACGATGTCGTAGGCACCGGAGATCACGCCCTGGGCGGCGAAACTGATCGCCTGCTGGCTGCTGCCGCACTGGCGGTCGACGGTCGTTCCGGGTACCGACTCGGGAAAACCGGCGGCCAGTACCGCGTTGCGGGCGATGTTGACGGCCTGATCGCCGACCTGCGTGACGGCGCCCGCGATCACGTCGTCGATCTGGGCGGGGTCGATCCCCGCGCGCGAGACGAGTTCGGCGAGGCTGTGCGCCAGCAGGTCCACGGGCAGGACGTCGTGCAGTGCGCCGCTCGCCTTGCCCTTCCCGATGGGGGTCCGAACCGCCCCGACGATGACTGCATCCCGACCTGTGTATCCGGCCATCTCTGCCTCCTGCGACTCTGCGCTGAGTAGTTGTTTCTATACCCAGCTATACCACCTAGGTATACTGAGAACAACTCAGAGGTGGGGTGAATTCCATGACAGTTCTGCAAGGCAAGCTCGCCGATCGCGACGCGTGGTCGGCAGTGGGCGAGTGCCCGGTCGAGAAGACCATGGCGCTGCTCGGCACGAAGTCGGCGATGCTGATCCTTCGCGAGGCCTACTACGGCACGACACGGTTCGACGACTTCTGCACGCGGGTCGGCATCACCAGGGCCGCGGCGTCGGCCCGGCTCAACGAGCTCGTGGACGCGGGTCTGCTGACGCGGCAGCCGTATCGCGAACCGGGCCAGCGCGCCCGCGAGGAGTACGTGCTGACGCCTGCGGGCACCGAGTTCATGCCGGTGGTGTGGGCGATGTTCGAGTGGGGGCGCAAGCATCTGCCGCACCGCTCGCCGCTGCGGCTCGCCCACGCCGGTTGCGGCGCGGAGGCCGGGGTCGAGATCCGCTGCGCGAAGGGGCACGAAGTGCCCGCCGACGAGCTGGCCGTGCGGATCGGCTAGCTGCGCCCGCCGCCCACGTCAGCAGGTGGTGCTGATGTCGAACGTCGCGGTGGTGGTCTGGTTGGGCTTGTCGGCGAAGGCGCCCTGGGCCTCCCCGCTGACGGTGAACTTGCCCTGGTTGACCTTGGCGGAGGCCTTGCCGAGGTTGTCGTTCCAGTAGGTGCCGGTGAAGTTGCCCAGGTTGCGGATGGTGACTGACTCCGCGGTGACCGTGTCGCCCAGTTGAATGGTCGCGGTGAACCCCGGCTCCTTGTCCAGCGTCTCGATCGTCCAGCTTTGACCGGTTTGTGAGCAGGTGACCGGCTGCAGCGCGTTGGTGGCCTGGCCGTTGATGATCACCTTGGCGTCATGGTTGGCCAGTGCGGCCGGTGGACTGGAGCAGCCTGCCACCCCGGCGGCGACGAGAAAAGCGGCTGCGGCACACAACCGGCGCTTCATGACGATGGATCCCCCTTAAGTGACGATCTCGGCAACACACGTGACAGTAGAGCAGGAGGCGGCGAGGAAGGGCTACTGTGCCCAAAATGCTGCACTTGCGGGTCATCGCGCCGGTCGAATTGCGCGATTCGGTGATCGGCGCGTTGACCGACAATCCCGGTGTCACCCATCTGGTGATCCATCGCGACGCCGCCATGGAACCGGCGGGCGACGAAGTGACCGCCGACATCGCTCGCGAAAGCGCCAACGAGGTCGTCGAGTCCCTGAAGACGCTGGGAGTCAAGGAACGCGGCGCGATCACCCTGGACGTCGTCGACACCGTTCTGTCGACGCGGGCGTACCGGGCGGAGGAGGACGCGGTCGGTGATCCGGCGGATGCCGTGGTCTGGGACGAGTTGGCGACGCGGACGCGCGAGGAGTCGACGCTCAACGTCACGTTCCTGACCTTTCTGTGCCTCGCGTGCCTGATCGCCGCCGTCGGCGTGGTGACCGACTCGCCGGTCACCGTGGTGGGCGCGATGGTGGTCGGACCCGAGTTCGGGCCGCTCGCGGCGCTGGCGGTGGCGTTGGTGCGCCGCAAGTCCTACCTCGCCAGGCGCGCGGCCGCGGCGCTGTTCGTGGGGTTTCCTGTCGCGATGTTCGTCACCGCAGTGGCGGTGCTGGCGGGAGAGGCTGTCGGGTGGATCGAGGTCAACAGTCTGCGCGAGCTCGACGAGGTCGACTTCATCTTCCAGGTCGGCCCGCTGTCGTTCGTAGTGGCGCTCCTCGCCGGGGCGGCGGGCATGCTGTCGCTGGTCTCCGCCAAGTCGGCTGCCCTCGTCGGTGTCTTCATCTCGGTGACCACGGTGCCCGCAGCGGGTTTCGCTGTCGTCGCGGCGACCGTGGGCGACTGGGACATCGCCGCCGAGTCGGCGGCTCAGCTCGTCATCAACCTGGTCGGGATCGTGCTCGCCGGAGTTCTCGTGCTGTGGGTTCGACGGCTGGCGGACCGACGTGACTGGCACCTGCTCACCTGAGCGTGATCTGCGTCGAATGCGTAGCGTTTCGCTCTGATGACATCCACCGCGGCTGGTCCACACCACCTCGACAACCCGCTGACCGACTACCTGACGGCGCGGGCACAGCGGGCACTGTTCGATCCGCGGGGCAGTGCGGTCGCCGGATACGACGAATTCGTCGATGCCGCAGGCGGTGTCCGACCGCCCTGGGTCGAGCTGGCCGAGGGCGTCGGTGAACGCGGCCGCGAAGGACTCGACCGGCTGCGTGCCGTCGTCGGCAGCCTGGTCGACAACGACGGAATCACCTACGTCGGGGCAGACGGCGCCGCGGCGGGCGGCTGGGATCTCGATGCGCTGCCGCTGGTCGTGTCGGCGACCGATTGGGACACACTGGAATCCGGTCTGGTGCAACGGTCCCGGCTCCTCGACGCGATCCTCACCGACCTGTACGGCGAGCGCCGGTCGTTGACCGGCGGGGTCTTCCCGCCGCAGCTTCTGTTCGCCCACCCCGGATACGTGAGGGCGGCTCGCGGCATCGAGGTGCCGGGCAAACATCAACTGTTCATGCACGCCTGCGACATCAGCCGGTCAGCCGACGGCGTGTTCCGGGTCAACGGCGACTGGACGCAGGCCCCGTCGGGCGCCGGTTACGCACTGGCCGACCGCCGGGTCGTCGCGCGCGCGGTGCCCGATCTGTACGAGCGGATCGGCCCGCGCCCCGCCTCGCCGTGGGCGCAAGCACTGCGATTGGCCCTCATCGACGCGGCGCCCGAAGCGGCCGAGGAACCGGTCGTGGTGGTTCTCAGTCCCGGAATCCACAGCCAAACCGCGTTCGACCACGCATACCTGGCCAGCGTGCTCGGCTTCCCGTTGGTGGAGAGCGCCGACCTGGTGGTGCGCGACGGCAAGCTGTGGATGCGGTCGCTCGGCACCCTCAAACGGGTCGACGTGGTGCTGCGGCGAGTCGACGCCGCATACGCCGATCCGCTTGAAATGCGCGCGGATTCGCGCCTCGGTGTGGTCGGGCTCGTCGAAGTCCTGCGCAGGGGAGCGGTGACGGTGGTGAACACACTGGGCAGCGGCATTCTGGAGAGTCCAGGCGTGCTTCGCTTCCTGCCGGAACTGGCGCAGGCGCTTCTCGGGGAAACGCCGTTGCTCGAAACCGCGCCTGCCTACTGGGGCGGCATCAACACCGAGCGCTCACACCTGCTGACGCGGCTGGGATCACTGCTGATCAAACCGATCGACGGTGGCGAACCCATCATCGGGCCGGCCCTCACGGCAGACGAGCGCAAAGAACTCGGGGTCCGCATCGAGGCCGCACCGTGGCGGTGGGTCGGTCAGGAGTTGCCGCAGTTCTCCTCCGCGCCGACCGACGTGCGCGCGGGCGGCCTGTCCGCGGCGAGCGTCGGAATACGGCTGTTCACGGTGGCCCAGCGCGGCGGCTACGCACCCATGATCGGTGGCCTCGGCTACCTGCTGGCGCCCGGCAGCGCCGCGTACGGGATGAAAACGATTGCCGCAAAGGATGTCTGGGTTCGCAGCCCGGCGCGCGTCACAGCGCAGCGGATCGTGACCTCGCCAGTCGATGTGCCCGCCGCGACACCGAGCGCGACGCTGTCGGTGAGCTCACCGCGCGTGCTGGCGGACCTCTTCTGGATGGGGCGCTACGCCGAACGCGCGGAGAACACCGCACGGCTGTTGACCGTCACCCGCGAGCGCTATCACGAGTTCCGCTACCGGCAGGACATGGAGGGCAGCGAATGCGTACCGGTGCTGCTGTCGGCCCTTGGCCGGATCACCGGAACGGATACCGGCGGTGACGGCGATTCGGCGGAGATGATCGCGACCGCGCCGACGACGCTGTGGTCGCTGACCGCCGACCGGCGCCGACCCGGCGCACTCGCCCAGTCCGTCGAACGGCTCGGATCGGCGGCGCGCGCAGTGCGCGACCAGATGTCGAACGACACCTGGATGGTGTTGGCGGCGGTGGAACGCGCGGTGCTGCACAACGGTCGGACACTGCCGGAGTCACACACCGAAGGCGAGGCGTATCTCGTTTCGGCGCATCGCCAAACGCTCGCCGGGATGCTGGCCCTGTCGGGGCTGGCCGCCGAGTCGATGGTGCAGGACGTCGGCTGGACCATGATGGACATCGGCAAGCGCATCGAGCGGGGCCTCGCGCTCACCGCCCTGCTCGGTGCAACGCTGACGACGGCCCGCAGCCCCGGCGCCGAACAGACTGTGACGGAATCGACATTGGTCGCCTGCGAGTCGTCGGTCATCTACCGCCGTCGCAATCTCGGTGCGGTCAACATCTCGGCGGTGACGGATCTCGTGCTCTTGGATGCGGGCAATCCGCGGTCGCTGGTGTATCAGTTCGAGCGGCTGCGTGCCGATCTGAAGGACCTCGGCTCTGCACGGCCGGAACGGATGGTCGACGAGATCGGCGCCAAGCTGCGCAGAATCGACCCGGCCGATCTCGAGGACGTGGCCGCAGACGGGACACGCCGCGAGTTCGCCGACCTGCTCGACGGGCTCCACTGCGACCTGCGGGAGCTCGCCGTGGCGATCACCACGACACACCTGGCCCTGCCCGGCGGAATGCAGCCGCTGTGGGGACCCGCCGAGCGCAGGGAGATGCCGTGACCAGTCGCCGATATCACGTGTCTCACAGCACGACATACGGGTACTCCGACGTGGTGACGAGCTCCTACGGTCGCGGTTTCCTCACACCGCGCGACTCAGACCGGCAACGCCGGCTCTTCCATACCCTGCACATCGACCCCGAACCGACCGACAGCTCGACGAGCAAGGACGTGTACGGCAACATCAGCTCCTACTTCCACGTCACGGAGCGACATCGCGTCCTGTCGGTCACCAGCGAGTCCGTCGTCGAGGTCGACCCGCCCCCGCAAGAGCTCTACGGTGCCGGATCCGCGCTTGCGCCTTGGGAAATCGCGCGTCCGGTCGGTCCGGACGGCGCACTCGCGTTCGAGTTCACCCTCGACCTACAACCTGAGGAGATCACCGACGCCGTGCGCGACTACGCCGCCCCGAGTTTCGAGCCCGGCCGGCCGTTGATCGAGGTGCTGCGCGACCTCGCATCGCGGATCTACCGCGACTTCACCTACCGGTCCGGGTCGACCACCGTGTCGACGAAGGTGAAGGACGTGATGACCGCGAGGGAGGGCGTGTGCCAGGATTTCGCGCGCCTCGCGATCGCCTGCATGCGCGCGAACGGCCTTGCCGCAAGCTATGTCTCAGGCTATCTGGCCACTGACCCCCCGCCCGGTAAGGAGCGGATGGTCGGTATCGACGCCACGCATGCCTGGGCCTCGGTGTGGACACCGCAGAATCAGTGGCTGGACGTCGACCCCACCAATGACCAGATGGTCGACGAGCGCTACATCGTCGTGGGGCGGGGCCGCGACTACGCCGACGTGCCGCCGTTGCGCGGGATCATCTACACCGACTCGAAGAGCAGCGTGATCGACGTCGCGGTCGACGTGGTGCCGTTCGAAGGCGACCTGGTCGATGCGTGACTTCATCTGTCCCAGGTGCGGTCAGCACCTGGCGTTCGAGAACTCCGTGTGCCTGTCGTGCAAGAGTCCGTTGGGCTTCTCGCTTCCCGACATGGCGTTGCTGGTGATCGCATCGGGGGAGGAGGGCTCACGGCCGGGGTTCGTCGACGCGGACTCCTACGAGCTGTGCGCCAATCTCCATCTGGCAGAATGCAATTGGCTGGTCGAGAAGGCGCCCGTCAGGAAGCTGTGCACGTCGTGTGCGCTGACAAGGACCAGACCCGGCGACGACGACGTCAAGGCGCTCGCGGCCTTCGCGAACGCCGAGCGCGCCAAGCGCAGGCTCATCGCCGAACTGCACGAGCTCAAGCTCCCGATCATCGGTCGTGACGAGGACCCGGACTCCGGCCTGGCCTTCGATCTGCTCTCCAGCGAGAACGAGAAGGTGTTCACCGGTCATGCCAACGGCGTCATCACACTCGATCTCGCCGAAGGCGACGACGTGCACCGCGAGCGGTTACGGATCGCCATGGACGAGCCGTACCGAACGCTGCTCGGGCACTTTCGGCATGAGATCGGCCACTACTACTACTTCCGTCTCGTCGATCCCGTGCCGGACTACAAGAAGACGTTCACCGACCTGTTCGGCGATCCCGACGCCGACTATCAGGCCGCCTTGGACCGTCACTATGACCAGGGCGCTCCCGCCGGCTGGCACGCGACCTACGTCTCGTCCTACGCCACCATGCACGCCGCCGAGGACTGGGCCGAGACGTTCGCGCACTATCTGCACATCCGCGACACGTTGGACACCGCCGCGGCGTTCAGCTTCGCACCCGCGGCGGCAACGTTCGAGCGAAAGGTACTGGGGCCCAGCGGTTTCGATCAGATCATCGACATGTGGCTACCGCTGTCGTGGGCGTTGAACATGCTGAATCGGTCGATGGGCAAGGAAGACCTGTATCCGTTCGTGCTTCCCGCCGCGGTGCTGGACAAGATGCGGTTCATCCACACCGTCGTCGAGGAGACGACCAGCTGATCACTTGCCTGCGTACACGAGGCGTTCGGCGGTGATCGCCACCGCGAGGGTGATCAGCTGCTTCGGATCAGCCACGTCGACGTCGAGCAGCCGCGAGATCTGGTCGAGCCGGTAGTACAGCGACTGGCGCCGCACGTGAAGGCGCTTGGCGGCTTCGGCCTTGCTGCCGCCGCACGCCGCGAGCACTTCGACGGTGTGTGCGAGTTGGCTGTTCTTCGCCGAATCGGCCCTGGCCAGCGCGCCGATCTGGTCGTCGACGAACTGTCTGGTGATCTCCGGGTCGCCGTGGGCGCAGAGCAGCCGTTCGAGCGCCAACGCCTGCGTGCTGACGACCGCTTCGTTCATGTGCAGGTCCTGTCCGAGACGCAGCGTGGCGCGTGTCTCCGACATCGCTCGCGGTAGGTCGGTGACGTCGCGGATGGTGCGGCTCACCGCGGCACACAGGCGGGACTGCGGCCAGAGCTCCTTCAACGCCGTATTCCGCGACACCTGAGCGACTTTCGGTGATGCACTGTCGGCTGGCCCGGCCACCACACCGCAGAGCACCCCGTCGACGAGGCCGAACACGCCGCTGCCCACCAGTCGCACGATCGCATCGACGACGTGGGCCGCGGAGTCGACCCGCGACGGGTCGACCGCGATGCACGCGTAGTGGTGGTCCGAGGTGGCGACACCCGCCGCGCGAAGCCGCGCCCCGAGCACCGTCCGATCCGCCGGTTCGTTGGCGACCAGATGGTGCAACAGGACCTGCTGCGCGCGCAGACCACCGGCGACGTCGTTCTGCTCCCGGATCAGACAGAGCCCGAGCACGGTCGGCGCGCGGTCCATCACCGCCTCGACGAGGACCGTCGGGATCCCGGCGGTGCCCGCCGTCAAGCGTCCCCATGCCATTCCCTCGACCAGGACGGGCGCTTCCGCGCTCGGTCCGTCCTGCACGGGCGCGCCTGCGTCGACGACGATCCTGCCCGCGTAGTCGGACAACCGCGCCCACGTCCCGAGCGTGGCGGCCACCTTCTCGATGAGCTCGGTCAGCGACGCGCCGCGGGCGAGGGCCTCCGACAGGGTGCGGGAGATCTCGTCGGCGTGGCGCAGACGGGCCACCGAGCGGTCGATCAATTCACTGTTGACCGCCTCGGCCACCTCGGTGAAGCGCAGCGCAGGCTGCAGCTCGACGATGGGCAGACCCACCTCGACTGCCTCGTCGACCATCTCCGGTGGGACTCGGGCGAACGTCCGGCCGACCTCGAAACACAGTCCCGCGACGCCGCTTTCGGCGAGGCGCCGGACATACAGTCTGCGGGCGGTCTCGTCGACTCCGACAAGCCCGACTCCGTTGGTCAGAAGCATCTCGTTACCGCGCAGCAGCGGCGCGATGTCATACAGGTCGGCGCTGTGCACCCATCTGACGACGTGGTCGAGATGGTCGTGACCGCTGAGGACCGACGGCTGTGCGCGTCGCAGCAGTGGGTGTTCGAGGACCTGGCGCAGGATCAAGCTCATAGGACATTCTGACCCACAAACCGCACAAAACACCTGACAATGCGCCCGTTGCCGCAGGCCATGACCGGTTGCATCCTTAGTCAACTCGACTCTCAGGAGTGCACATGACCACTCTCGTCACGGGCGGCCGCGGATATGTCGGGCGCCACCTCGTCGATCAGCTCCTCGCCGAAGGCGGCAAGGTCGTCAGCTACAACCGCGATTTCTCCGTCGACGAACGCGACGGCCTGACCGCCGTCCAGGGCGAACTGTTCGACATGCCCCGGCTGACCGACACGCTTCGGCGGTACAGCGTCGACCGCATCATCCACACCGCGGGCCAGAGTCACCCCGGGGTGTCGATCGACCTGCCGTGGACCACGTTCAAGGCCAACGCGGAAGGCACGCTCGCGGTCTACGAAGCCGCGCGCGTCACCGGTGTCGGCCGGATCGTGAACTTCTCGTCCGAGTGCGCCGTCGGCACGGTGCCCACCGACGCCACGGTGACCGAGGACATCAAACCCAACCCGACGACGCCGTACGGCGTCACCAAAGTCGCCGGCGAGCTGTTCGGCACGGTGTACAACGCGCTCTACGAGATGGAGATCGTCTCGCTGCGCGTCACCGAGGTGTACGGCCCCGGGCTGTGGATGCCCAGTCTGCTCGGCGACATGATCCGGGCCGGATTGCGCGGTGAGCCTTTCGTTTTGGATGCGGGCGGCGATCACCCGTTCCAGTTCGTCCACGTCTCCGACGTCGCCACCGCGGCGCGGCTGGCAGCCACGGCGGCCACACCGTCGCAGCCGGTGTACAACGTCTCCGGCGGGAACCAGGTCACCGTCGCAGAGACGGCGCGGCTGCTGGAGCAGCGCATCCCGGGCAGCAGATACCAGATCGGGCCGGGGCTGCTGCCGAACTGGGACAGCCAGGGGCCCTACGACCTGACCGCGACGACGCGCGATCTCGGCTACACGCCCGCGTGGACCCTCGAGTCCGGCCTGGACAACCAGATCGAGTGGCTGCGAGCCCAGCATGGGTGAGATGACCGGTCGCGTAGCGCTGGTCACCGGCGCCGCCTCGGGTATAGGACTGGCCGGCGCGGAGGCGCTCGCACGCCACGGGGCCGACGTCGCGCTGCTGTCCCGCCCCGACGACGACCTCGAGTCGGCCGCACAGCGGGTGCGTGCACACGGCGGCGCGGTGATGACGATCGGCGCTGACGTCGCGGATTCCGCCGCTGTCCGAAGCGCTTTCGAACGGGTCGAAGCCGAACTGGGGCCGATCGACGCCGTGCACAACAACGCGGGCATCTCGATCGTCAACCCGCTGGTCGACACCACCGACGAGGTCTTCCGTCGCCTCGTCGACGTGAACCTCGCAGGCTCGTTCTTCGTGCTTCGGGAGGCGGCGCGCGTCATGCAGACCCGGCGCAGGGGCGCGGTCGTCAACACCGGCTCCGAACTGGCGATCATCGGGCAGGCCGGCTATGTCGCCTACACCGCCACCAAGGGTGCGATCGTCGCCATGACCCGCAGTGCCGCCGCCGAACTCGCCTCGTGGGGGATCCGCGTCAACGCCGTCTGCCCGGGCACCACGAAGACGCCGATGTTCCTCGCCGAGTTCGACGGCGCCGCCGACCCGGAGGCCGAGCTCGCCGACAACGCGGCGAGCGTCGCCATGGGACGGATCGCCGAACCGTCCGAGATCGCCGAAGCGGTCGTCTTCCTGCTGTCGGACCGCGCGGCCTACATCACCGGCACACACCTGATCGCCGACGGCGGTCGCACCTCGTGTGTGGCCGCCGGATCCATCGGCGTCGCACCACCATCCACCACAACCGGAGGGTCACAATGACCGAAGCAAAAGAGGCGCCGCCGTCAGAATCCCGGCTCGAACAGCTGGGCTACAAGCAGCAGCTGGTCCGGCGCCTGAACATCCCCGAGGTCGTCGGTCTCGCGATGGCCGACGTGTCGCCGACCATGGCGGTGCTGTTCCTGTCCGCGGGCGTGTTCGTCATCGGCGGCACGTTCTCGATCGGCGCGGGGCTGATCCTGTCGGTCGTGGTGGTGCTCATCTCGCTGTGCCTCGCCGAGCTCGCGAGCATGTTCCCGATCGCGGGCGGGATGTACTCGTTGGTGCGCAAGGTCCTTCCCGGGCCGTTCTCGTGGATCACGATGTTCAACTACCTGATCCAGGGCATCGTCATCCCGGCCAGCATCGCGCTCGGAATGGTCGGATTCCTCCGAGACCTGTTCCCCGGCCTCGGTTTACCCGACACCGTGATCGCGATCGTCCTTCTCGGGCTGGCCACCGCGATCGGGCTGTTCAAGGTCGAGGTCGGCGCATGGGCCACCGGCGCGATGGTGATCGTCGAATGCGTGGTGCTCGGGATCGTCACGGTCGCGGCGTTGGCGCATCCCCACCAGAACCTGGCCGAGGTGACATTTCATCCGACGGTGCTGAACAACGGGGAGTTGGTGGCCGTCGGCTTCGCCGTCATGCTGGCGACGCTGGCGCCCGCCTTCAACGTCATCAACGGCTATGACGCGTCGCTCGGGTTCGCCGAGGAACTCAAGGGCGGCGAGCGCAATATCGCCAAGGCGGTCATCATCTCCGCGGTGCTGGCGTGTGTGCTGATCATGGTGCCGCTGATCTCGGCGATCGTCGCCGCGCCCGACCTGAAGGAGTTCTTCAGCGACACGGCGCCCGTCGTCTACTCGGTGCAGGCCTCACTGGGCGACAACGCCCGCATCATCGTCGACATCGGGGTCAGCGTCGCGCTGTTCAACGCGATGCTGTCGCTGCTG
>DATEIG010000626.1:0-2721 GCA_035279185.1 Mycobacterium sp. | reverse complement strand
TTCCCAGCCCGCCACACTGTGGACGCCGGCACGCGTGCTGGTCACGCGGTCGGCATTCGAGCTGCCACATGGTGCCGACATCGTCCGGCGCTGCGAAGCCTCGGGCGTACTCGACATCGAGGTGCTCAGCGGTGACCGGCTGCCCCCGCTGCGCGCCGACACCGATCGCGCCGCCTACGCGTTGGCCAAGCGCACCATGGCCGTCGTGGTCGCGCCGCCGAGCAAGCGGCGTCTCGCGCCGATCCCGCCAAGCGCCGACTGGCGCATCGATCTGGCCCAGGGCTGCCCCGCGCATTGCCAGTATTGCTATCTCGCCGGGTCGCTGTCCGGTCCCCCGATCACACGCGTGTATGCCAACCTGCCCGACATCCTCGCCGAGATGGACTCCCATGTCGGTAAAGGCACCGTCACGTCGACCACGATCGAAAGAGGTGACGAGGGAACGACGTTCGAGGCGTCCTGCTACACCGACCCGTTGGCGTTGGAGCACCTCACCGGCTCGCTGTCGGCAACGATCGCCCACGTCGGCACGCACGACTGGAGCGGACCGGTCGGATTGCGCTTCACCACCAAGTTCGACGGCGTCGCGCCGCTGCTCGATCTGCCCCACGACGGTCGGACACGGGTCCGCGTGTCGGTCAACGCCGCCGAGGTCGCCAACCGCTTCGAGGGAGGCACCGCGCGGCTGCCGCAGCGTATTGCCGCGCTTCGCGACCTCGCCGACGCCGGATACCGGATTGGCCTGACCATCGCCCCGATCATGCCCGTGCCGAACTGGCGGGAAGGCTACCGGCGCCTCCTGCACGACGTCGCCGTCGCGCTCTCCGACGTCGAGAACGTGGACCTCACCGCGGAGTGCATCACCCACCGCTTCACCGCCGCGAGCAAGGATGTTCTGCTCGGCTGGTATCCGCGGACCAAGCTCGAGATGGACGAGTCGCTGCGGACCCGCAAGTTCGGCAAATACGGCTCGGCGAAGTACGTCTACCCGAAAGACATCATGGCCGAGATGCGCTCGTGGTTCGAAAGCGAATTGGCCGCAACGCTTCCCGGCGCGCGGACGCTGTACTGGACGTGACCGCTACGACCTCTGTTGCACCTGTTCGAGCGCAAGGCCGGTGCTGCGCGGGCCGAGGAAACCGACGTCGAGGCAGAGCAGGACGATGAGCACCGCGGAACCGGAGAACACCGCGACCGGTCCGAGCGCCGCAAGGGCGGGCACCGCGACGAACGGCATCACGGTCGAGGTCGCACGGGACAGCGAGTAGCAGATGCCGCTGGCGGTGCTCCGAATCGCCGTCGGGAAGATCTCCGCCTGATAGATGTGGAATCCGTTGGAGAACACATTCGACACGGCGGTGAGCAGGAAGCCGGCGACCACGATGGTCGCGACGTTCGTCGACGCGGCGAAGACGATCCCGCAGACGCCGATCCCCAGCGCCGACGCGATGATCAAGTGCTTGCGCTCGAACCGCTCCACCAACGGCACGGAGATCAGCGATCCCAGCGGATAACCGGCGAAGGCCAGCGCCGCATACCCGAGCGATTCGGTCACCTCGAATCCCTTGCCGACCAACACGAGAGGAGCCAACGTGCCGAAGCCGTAGTACGCGACGGTCTGGAGGATCTGAAAGACCACCAACATCACAGTGCGTTTGCGATAGTCGCGAAACGCGATCCTCAACACCTCGCCGACGCTGTGCGCGTCGTCGTCTGCGCGGGAAGGGGTGTCCGGTGCCGACTCCGAGAGCGGTGCGCCCTGCGCGACCTCGGCAGCCACCGATTCGACCACCTCACGGGCCTCGGCATGGCGGCCGCGGCTCTCCAACCATCTGGGTGACTCAGGCAGCATCGTCCTGACGGCCATGATGAACACCGCGCCGAGGCCGCCGAACAGGAGAAGCCACCGCCACCCGTCGATGCCGAAAAGCTCAGCGCGCGCAACGAGTTTGCCGCCGAACAAGGCGGCCAGCGGCACCGCGCAGAAGCCGATGGTGTATGCCCACGCCGTCATCCGGCCACGAGCCTTGGCAGGCAGGAACTCGGCGAGGTAGGTGTCGACGAGGACGAGCTCCGCGCCGAGCCCGATGCCTGCGATGACCCGAAGCACGAGGAACGTCTCGATGTTCGGCGAGAACGCAGCGGCGAACGAGAACACCGAATAGACAAGGAGATTGAGGATGAAGACGCGGCGGCGACCGAGCCGGTCGGCGGCGATCGACAGCACGTTGGCGCCGATGAACATCCCTGCGAAACCGGCGGCGATGACCATCGACTTGCCGACCGTGCCCAGACCCCACTCCTTGGCGAGCACAGGCGCCAGGACTCCGCCGAGAAACACCTCGTAGAGATCGAAGAACGTGCCGATGCCGACAATAACGACCAGCCGCCAGTGCCAGCGACTCACCGGCAGCCGCTCCAACACCGAAGACGCCGCCGTGACCGGTGCCGAACTCGCCATGTCATCTCCTGTCGCCGGAGTCATTCTCACCCCTGGCCGCCCGAGGGGCTATCAACACCGCGCACGGGTTTTGGGATCGGTAGCGGGCGTCGCTCGATGTACTTGCGTCAGCACGACGCCAACCCGGCGCCGTACGACGGACAGGAATCGGAAATGAACATCGTGCCCACCCGCGTCGAGGAAGCAGTCAACAGCGTGGACCGCACCCGCGCCCTGGTGATGGGAATCCTCACCGGCGTCGCCGCCTTTTCGCACTCTGG
>DATEIG010000625.1:0-8948 GCA_035279185.1 Mycobacterium sp. | reverse complement strand
ACCTGCTCAAGAAGATCGGCTACATCAGCGCCAACCATGAGAACGCCGACGCCGCGCTGCGCTCCGGCGGCCTCGTCGTGGTGTTCCCCGGCGGGGATTACGACGTGTACCGGCCGACGTTCTCGGAGAACACCATTGATTTCGGCGGCCGCACCGGTTACATCAGGGCCGCGCTCAACGCAGGCGTTCCGATCGTGCCGACGGTGGGAATCGGCGGCCAGGAGACCCAGCTGTACCTCTCCCGAGGCACCTGGCTGGCCGACCGGCTCGGCCCGCTCTCCCGGATCCTCCGTACCAAGATCATGCCGATCTCATTCGGCTTCCCGTTCGGATTCAGCATGGCGATCCCGCCGAACATCCCCCTGCCCGCGAAGATCGTCATGAAGGTGCTGCCCGCCATCGACATCGTCAAGGAGTTCGGCGACGACCCCGACATCGACGAGGTCGACGCCCATGTCCGCCACGTGATGCAAGAGGCGCTCGACGAGCTGGCCGCCGAGCGACGCCTGCCGATCCTGGGCTGAGCAGATGGCGATCCTCGACAGACTGAACGACACGCTCGGCCTGATCGCCACCATGCGGCGGGCAGGCATCATCGCGCCGATGCGGCCCGACAAGTACCTGCGGATCGCTGCAGCGATGAGCCGTGAAAACGTCTCGGCCGTATCGGGTTTCGCGTCCGCCGCGCAGCGCTGCCCTGACCGGCCGGGCCTCGTCGACGAGATCGGCACGTTGACCTGGCGTGAAATCGACCAGCGCTGCGACGCGTTCGGCGCCGCGTTGCAGGCGCTGCCCGGCGGGCGGCCGCGCGTGATCGGAATCATGTGCCGCAACCACCGCGGCTTCATCGAAGCCGTCGTGGCCGCCAACCGCATCGGGTCCGATCTGCTGCTGCTGAACACCTCGTTCGCCGGGCCCGCGCTCGCCGAGGTGGTCGCCCGTGAAGGCGCCGACGCCGTCGTCTACGACGAGGAGTTCACCGGAATCGTCGACCGCGCGCTGGCCGACCTCCCCGACGTCACCCGCATCGTCGCGTGGACCGACGACGCGGCCGCACTCGGTGACTCACCGACCGTGGAGAAGATGATCGCCGCACACGCGGGCCAGACGCCGGAGCGCGCGTCACAGAAGCCGCGAACCATCCTGCTGACGTCCGGCACGACGGGCACACCCAAGGGCGCCACCATGACAGGCGGTGACCCCAGCGCGCTGAAGGCGATCCTGGACCGCACCCCGTGGCACACCGAGGAGGCCGTCGTCGTCGCCGCGCCGATGTTTCACGCGTGGGGCTTCTCGCAGACGATCTTCGCCGCCACGATGGCGTGCACGATCATCACCCGGCGCAAATTCGACCCCGAGGCAACCCTGGAACTGATCGACCGGCACCGTGCGACCGGGCTTGCCGTCGTGCCCGTGATGTTCGACCGGATTATGGAACTGCCCGACGGGGTACGAAACCGCTACAGCGGACGAACCCTGCGGTTCGCCGCCGCGTCGGGTTCGCGGATGCGGCCGGATGTGGTGACGGCCTTCATGGACCAGTTCGGCGACGTCATCTACAACAACTACAACGCCACGGAGGCCGGATTGATCGCGTCGGCCACGCCTGAGGATTTGAGGGCAGCGCCCGATACGGCGGGCAAGCCTGCCCCGGGCACCGAGATCCGGGTGCTCGACAAGGACTTCCGTGAGGTGCCCACCGGTGAGACCGGCCAGATCTACTGCCGTAGCGGCACCCTGTTCAGCGGTTACACCTCGGGCAAGACCAAGGACTTCCACGAAGGCTTCATGGCCTCGGGCGACATGGGCTATGTCGACGAGAACGGCAGGCTGTTCGTGGTCGGCCGCGACGACGAGATGATCGTCTCGGGCGGCGAGAACGTCTACCCGATCGAGGTCGAGAAGACGTTGGCCTCGCACAGCGATGTCGCCGAGGCGGCTGTCATCGGCGTCGACGACGAGCAGTACGGTCAGCGACTGGCAGCATTCGTCGTGCTCAACGACGGTGCGGATGCCACTCCTGACGAACTCAAGCAGCACGTGCGCGACAACCTCGCGAATTACAAAGTACCCCGCCAGATCACCGTTCTCGACGAGCTTCCCCGCAGCATCACAGGCAAGATCGTCCGCAAGGAACTCCACGCCAAGGTCGACAATGGGTAAACGCAGACCGCTGCTGCGCGCAGGCATCGAACTGGCCAACGCCGCCAACGGCGTGCGGCCGTTGGGCCGCGACGGCTACCCCACCGTCCCCGCGTTCTTCGCGGGTTGGCCGACCACCGAGATGGCGCCGCTGTACCTCGCGGGCTCGGTGGCCGGCGCCGGGTTCCGCTGGCTGCGCGGAGATTACGCGACGCGGGGCGGACGAATATCGCTGCTGCTCAAGGCGATCACGTGGGGTCTGCTGTACCTGATTCATCGCCGCAATGTGGGATCGGAGCCGTACTTCGAGACTCCGCTGCGCGACACCCTCGGCGACGACTACGAAACCGTTGCCGCGCAGTCGCAGCCGGCAGCACGTCGGCGGTTGAGGAATTACCTGCCCAACGACTTCCTTCGCCGCCGGTACGTGGAGAAGACCGACGTCGTCCAGTACGGCCCGCACCGTGAGAACTTCGCCGACATCTGGCGTCGCCGCGATCTGCCGCGTGATGGCAAAGCCCCTGTGCTGCTGCAGGTTCCGGGCGGTGCATGGTCGATCGGTATGCGACGGCCGCAGGCGTACCCCCTCATGAGTCACATGGCGGAGCGCGGCTGGATCTGCGTCTCCATCGGCTACCGTGTCAGTCCCGTGCATACCTGGCCCGACCACATCGTCGATGTCAAACGTGCACTGGCCTGGATCAAGGAGCACATCGCCGAGTACGGTGGCGACCCCGACTTCGTCGCGATCACCGGTGGTTCCGCCGGCGGGCATCTGTCCACGCTGGCGGCGCTGACGCCCGACGACCCGCAGTATCAGCCCGGGTTCGAGGACGCCGATACCTCTGTGGTGGCGGCGGTTCCGGTCTACGGGCGCTACGACTGGTTCACCACCAAGGGCCCGGGTCGTTGGGAGTTCGTGCTGATCATGTTGCAGCGGTTGGTCGTCAAGAAGCGGCTCACCAAGCATTTGCAGGTGTACCGTGACGCCTCGCCGATCACGCGGGTGCGGCCCGACGCGCCGCCGTTCTATGTTCTGCACGGTACCGACGACTCGCTGATCCCGGTGCCCGAGGCGCGTGAGTTCGTCGCCGCGCTCAAGGACGTCTCGAAGGAAACGGTCGTCTACTCCGAGATCCCGCACGCACAGCACGCATTCGACTTCTTCGGATCCCCGCGGGGCTACTACACGGCGCACGCCGTCGGAAAGTTCCTGTCGTGGGTGCACGCCACCCGCGACGAGAAGTGACTACTGCGCCATCGCCTTCTCGACCACCGTCAGCTCCGCGGAAAGCCCAGCGGCACGGCGAATTTCGATGAAAGCCTGAATCATGGCGTCGGTCAGCTCATGGGGGTCCTCGAGCGTGGCTCCGTCGGACAGCACCGAGATGTTCAGCTGGTCGACGTAGCTCCACACCGTGATGTTGAGACCGCTTCCGGTCGTCAGCGGACCCACCGAGTAGATCTCGGTGACCAGCGCACCACCGACCCGACCGGGTTCACGCGGCCCCGGCACGTTCGAGATCGGCAGGTTGAGCACCTTGTTCTGACCGTCCTTCTCGGCGAGCCAGTGGAACAATCGTTCGGCGGGCGCCGGCGGGAAATAGGCCGACCACCGGCTGACCAGTTCCGGCCCCATCAGATTGTGTGTCTCCTTGGCGTCGACGGCAGCGTCGTGCACGGCCTTCACCCGCTCGAGCGGATCCTCAAGCTCGATGGGCACCACCATCATCACGCCCGTGAAACGGTTGCCCGAGATGCGGTCTCTCGAGAAGTCGAAACTCACTGGGACAGAAGCCAACAGCGGATGGTCGGCCTTACCGTCGTACTTCAGCGACAACGTGCGCAGCGCGCCCGCGGAGATCGCGAGCACCATGTCGTTGATCGTCACGTTGAGGTGCTTCGCCGTCTCCTTCACGTCGGCTAGGGCGAGTGTCGCGGTGGCGAACTTGCGCTGCGCGTCGACGCGGTGGTTCATGAACGACGGCGGCGGCGTGAAGGGCCGCGTCAGCTCGGGTGACAACTTCTTGTCGCTCTTGCGCACCCGGCTGATGCCCTGCGCGGTGTAGCGCACCACGCCGGGGAACCGCCCGATCTGCCGCATGTGGTCGGCGAACGCCGTGCGCACCAGCTCTCCGCGGGTGGGTGCGGGCTCGGTGTCATAGGAATCGCGATCGCCCTGCGGCTCCTGCGTCAGATCCATCCCGCGTGCGAGCAGGTTGGCCGACGCCACCCCGTCGGCGAGCGCGTGGTGGATCTTGCCGAGGACGGCGATCCTGCCGTTGGCCAGGCCCTCGATGAAGTACATCTCCCACAGCGGCCTGCTGCGATCCAGCGGTGTGCTGGCGATCCGGCCGACGGCCTCGTCCAACTGTCGGCGCCCGCCCGGGCTGTCGACGCGATAGGGACGGACGTGGTATTCGAGGTCGACCTCGGCGTTTTCGCGCCACATCGGGTGGTGCATCTTGAGCGGGATGTCGACGAGCTCGTACCGGAACGGTTCGAGTTTGTAGAGCCTGCTGTGGATGACCTTGCGGAACTCATCGATACCGAAGGTGCGGCCCTTGAGGTCGTCGAGCTCGATCACGGCCAACTTGAGCGTGTGCATGTGCACGGTGGGCGTCTCGGAGTAGAGCAGTACCGCGTCCCAGCCGCTGAGCCTCTTCAACCGCTTACCTCCCTATAGGAGGCTATATAACCTCTTTGACCAGCATCCTCAACCGGTTTCGGTGAATCTGGTTGAGAAACAAGCCGATTGCCGTCGACACCGAGCCGGTGCGGGCGCCGTCGGTCATGTCGAATCCGTGGCCTGCGCCGGGCAGTTCGACGTAGCTGACCACCGAGCGCGACACCGCACGCAACCGCTCGACGAAGCTTCGCGCCTGCGCCACGGGGATGACGGAGTCACCGGAGCCGTGGATGACGAGGAACGGCGGCGCGTCGGGACGGATCTGGGCGATCGGCGACGCCTTGCGGAAGATCTCGGGATGGCGGTCGATCTTGCGCTTGACCACCACGCGCTCGAGGAAGTCGACGAAGCCCTCCCGCTCGGGGGTCGAGCGATCCTCCCAGTCGTAGCGCCCGTAGATGCCGACGACGGCGTCGACGGACGTGTCGGAGCCCTCCGGCAGGTCGGCCTGCAACTCGGGATCATCGGGCGTGAGGCCGGCAAGGGCGGCGAGGTGGCCACCGGCCGAACAGCCGGCGATGGCAACGAAATTGCGGTCGCCGCCGAAACGGTCGACGTTGGCGCGCGCCCATGCGACAGCCGTCTTGACGTCGATGATGTGTTGCGGCCAGCGGTGGTGCGGCGAAACACGGTAATTCACCGACAGACACACCCAGCCCTGCTGAGCCAGGTGGGACATCAGGGCGTAGCCCTGCAGTTGCCTGCCGCCGTGCACCCAGGCTCCGCCCGGCACGAAGATCATCACCGGCGCCGGTTCGACCGGCAATTCCTTCGGTCGCCACACATCCAGCAACTGCGAGGGGTGGTCGCCGTACCGCACCGAGGCCCGGTGCAGGCTGCGGCGGTGCTGACGCGCCTTCAGAACCGGCGCGTAGCGCTCGGGCGCCGGCCATTCGACGACTGACGCCGGCGGCAGCACGTTACGCAGCGCGTCCTCGATGACGGAGTTCGTCGACTCGCGATTCTGCTTGCCGATGGCCGCCTGATCCGCAGTCTTCGGCGACCGAGCGTTGTTGGCGAAATACTCGGACATGTGGCGATAGCCCCAGATACCCATCACCGTCGCCGTGCCAAGGGGCTCAAGGCGTTTCCCGATGAACGGGAGCGAGGCCGAGCCGACGCTCATCGCCATCAGGTAATCGGAGGGGCCCGCATTGAGGAGCCATCGTGCACGCTTGGCCAATGAGGGCGCGGAGTGCCGGGCGTCCGGCCTGACCGTCATTGCGCGACTGTACCCCGGTAGCCGATTCTGAAACGACAACATTCGAAGGTTGTCTACTAACCGCACGTCAGACGGCTGAATGTGAGCCAGATCACAAATCTGGACCTGCCAGAATGCGAATCAACTTCATTTTGACACCCGTCAACGGCAAAGGACTTCCACCGTGAGCAAGTCAGCACTGGCCATCAGCGACGAGCACTCCGACCTTGCCGATGCGGCGATCGGTCAACTGACTCGACTGTCCACCCGGGCGGCGGCGCGCGCCACCCTCGAAGGCGGCCCGTCGCACCCCGACGCCGTCTGGCAGGCCGCCGCCGAGCAGGGCTGGCTGGGCCTTGCCGTCGCCGAGCAGCACGGCGGATCCGGGTTCGGGGCCGCTGAGTTGGCCGTCGTTCTCGAAGCCCAGGGCCGGGAGCTGAGCCCGGGACCGTTTCTGCCGACGGTGGCCGCGTCACTGGTCATCGACCGGTGCGGGTCCGATTCGCTTCGGGCGCAACTGCTTCCGGGACTCGTCGACGGGTCGTCGGTCGCCGCGCTCGGAACCGCGGGCAGCATCGTCGTCGGCTCGGATCTCGACGTCACCGGCGAGGCGCCCGCGGTGCTCGGTGCGCCCGACGCCGACCTCCTCGTCCTCATCGCCGGCGACGACGTGGTCGTCATCGACGCCGCCGCAGACGGTGTCACGGTCACCGCACTCGAACCACTCGACACGTCGCGCAGCATCGGGTCGGTGGCCCTGCGCGGGGTGACCGTCGACGAGGCCAGGGTGCTGCGCGGCGCTGCACGGCGGGCCCGCACGGCGTTCCGGATCCTGGCGTCGGCCGAGGCTGTCGGCGTCGCGTGGGCCGCACTGGAGATGGCGGTGGAGTATGCGAAGGTCCGCGAGCAGTTCGGCAGGACCATCGGCACGTTCCAGGCCGTCAAGCATCATGCGGCGAACATGCTCGTCGACGCGGAGCAGACCACGGCCGCGGTGTGGGACGCGGCCCGTGCCGATGACCTGGACAGCGCGTGGTTCCCCGCCGCGGTTGCCGCGTCACACGCGATTCGAGCGCAGGTCTTCAACGCGGAGAACAACATTCAACTGCACGGCGGTATCGGGTTCACGTGGGAACACGATGCGCACCTCTACCTTCGCCGGGCCCGCACGTTGGCGGCTCTCATGGGCGACGGCGCCGACCCGCGGCTGGACATCGTCGAAGCCAAGCGCAGCGGACAGGCACACGGTGCGTCGTTCACGCTGCCGGACGAGGCGGAGGACTACCGCCGTCAGGCCGCCGAGGCCGTCGCGCAGGTGCGTTCGCTTCCGCAGGACAAGCAGCGCGATTTCCTCGTCGACTCGGGATACCTGGTGCCGCACTGGCCGACGCCGTGGGGCCGGGCGGCCGATGTGCTCGAACAGTTGGTGATCGAGGAGGAGTTCGCCGATGTCGAGCGCGCCGACATGGGCATCACCGGATGGGTGGCGCTGACCATCGCGCAGGCGGGCACCGACGACCAACGGGAGCGGTGGGTGGAACCGGTGCTGCGAGGGCAGGTGATGTGGTGCCAGTTGTTCTCCGAACCGGGGGCCGGCTCCGACGCCGCCGCGGTCCGCACGGCCGCCAAGAAGGTGGACGGCGGATGGCGCGTCACCGGGCAGAAGGTGTGGACCAGCCTGGCGCAGCACTGCCAGTGGGGGCTGGCGACGGTGCGCACCGATCCCGACGCGCCCAAGCACGCGGGTGTGACGATGATGGCGATCGACATGAAAGCTCAAGGCGTGAAGGTCAATCCGCTGCGCGGGCTGACCGGCGACGCCCACTTCAACGAGGTCTTCTTCGACGACGTCTTCGTGCCCGACGAAGACGTGGTCGGCGACGTGAACAAGGGCTGGCTGGTCGCGCGGGCCACGCTGGGCAACGAGCGTGTTTCGATCGGCGGTGGGTCGGGCGGTCAGATCGGGTTCGGCGCAGACGATCTCGTGAAGCTGCTCGACAGCGTGCCCTCCGATGTCGCTGCTCAGCATGTGCTGCGCGCAGGCGAGGTCATCGCCGAACTGCACACCCTGCGGCTGCTCAACCTGCGGCGGGCCAGCCGCGCGATCGCAGGAGCCGAGCCAGGCCCCGAGGGTAACGTCACCAAGCTTCTGGTCGCCGAATCCGGCCAGCACTTGACCGAATTGGGGATCGAGCTGGCGGGCACGGCGGCCGTCGTGGGCGGCAATCAGAAGCTGATTCGCACGTACATGGGCGGCCGGGCGATGACGATCGCCGGCGGCACATCGGAAATCACCCGCAACACGATCGCCGAGCGCATCCTGGGCCTGCCGCGCGACCCTCTGCTGAAGTAGGACTCAGCGCGACTGACACTCGCGAGGGTGCGTGTCTGCTGCCGGACACGCCGCGCATAGGCGGCATTTTGCGCACTCTCGTGGCCCTCCGAGCATGCTTGACGTGCGCCTGCGGCCGACATCTACATCGCTTCACGCACGGTCGCTGAGCTGCGAGTGTGCACAATCCATCCTCAGATGACGGCGTGTCGCGCAGCAGGCACGCACGCTCGGCTCAGAGGTGCCGTCAGGCGGGGACTGTCAGGTTCGGCAGCGTTCGGATGTCGGTCAGTTCCAACACCCGCCAGCACGCCGCGGCGACTTCGTTGGCAGGGGCCTCGCCGAGCACCGGGGACGCCAGCCCGACGAACTTGTCGTGCAGCTGCTCGTCGGTCATCGGGTTGTCGGGCGTGCCGAGGTTGTGCGCGACATGCCGCTCAAGCGTCCGCCCGTCGGTCAATGTCACGACGACACGGGCGGAGTCCTTGCTCTGAGCGTCATCGGTGTGGACGCGAATCCTGCTGCGCAGAGCGACAACCGCGGGATCAGTGACCCGCTCGTCGGTGAACTGCTCGAGCAGGGCC
>DATEIG010000624.1:0-4648 GCA_035279185.1 Mycobacterium sp. | reverse complement strand
GGCAGGTTGGGCGCCATGGGCATCCGGATCAACTGCACCGGACCCGGTGTGACGGACACACCCATCCTCGACCAGTTGCGCAGCGCATACGGGCAGGAGTTCCTCGACTCGTTCACCACGCCGCTCGGCCGGGCAGCAGATTCCGACGAGCAGGCCAGCGTGCTCGTGTTCCTCAACAGTGGGGCGGCGCGCTACATCACCGGCCAGGTGATCTGGGTCGACGGCGGTTCAGTCGCTGAGCGGGTGTTCGGCGACATCGCGGACGAAAGGACAGTCAAACATGGCCAATCTGAGTGACTTTCGGCGCATGGCCGACGACGTCCGCAACTGGGGCCGGTGGGGCGACGCCGACGAGCTCGGCACGCTGAACCTCATCACGGCCGACAAGGTCGCGCAGGCGGCGAGCCTCGCCAAGCGCGGCAAGGTGTTTCCCCTCGGCGTCGACTTCGGTTCCTCCGGTCCGCAAGGCGCCTTCCACTATCGGCAGAACCCGACGCACGTGATGACGATCGACGGCGGCGACGCCAAAACACTGATGGAATTCGGGCCGAAGTGGCTGCAGAACCCGTCGGCGAAGCAGTTGAGCGGGTACTCCGAAGCCGGGCCGATGCGCTTCAACGACGACATGATCATCATGCCGCTGCAGGCAGCCACTCAGTGGGATGCCCTGTCGCACGTCTACTACGAGGACCAGTTGTACAACGGCTTCCCGGCGAACTCGGTGACCAGCCTCGGGGCGTTCTACTGCGGTATCGACAAGGTGGATGGCAAGGGCATCACGTCGCGGGGCGTGCTGCTCGACATCTGCCGCCTGCGGGGCAAGGAAACCTTCTGCGAGATAGGCGATCCCATCACCCCCGCCGAACTCGACGAGGCTGCACGCACGCAGGGCGTGGTCATCGAGAGCGGCGACATCGTGTTGGTCAGAGCAGGTTGGTGGGCGCGGTTCCTCGAGACGGGCGACGGCACTGAACCGGGCGCCGGGCTGGATTGGACGTGTGCGGCATGGCTGTACGACCACGAGGTGGCTGCCGTGGCCGCCGACAATCTGATGGTGGAGAACCCGGTCTCCGGGGTCGACGGCGCCATCCTCCCGATGCACATGCTGTGCCTGCGCGACATGGGGTTGATGCTCGGCGAGTACTGGGACCTCAACGCGCTGGCCGCCGACTGTGCGGCGGACGGGGTATACGAATTTCAACTCATCGCGCCGCCGCTGCGCGTCACCGGTGCGGTCGGGTCACCGGTGAATCCCATTGCGATCAAGTAGGTAACACTGCCGACGCGAGGAGCATGACAGCTAAATGACCACAACCACCACCGGCGGCACGCCGCTCGTCGTCGGCCTCGGCGGGACGCTGCGGGCGAACTCGTCGACGGAGCGCGCCCTTCGCTACTGCCTGGCGTCGGTCGAACGACAGGGCGGCCGCACCCGATTCTTCAGCGGGCCCGAACTCGACCTGCCGATGTATGCCCCCCACGAACTGAAGCGCACGCCGAAAGCGCTCGAGTTGGTCAGCGCGCTGCGCGACGCCGACGCCGTCGTCGTCGGGTCGCCGGGCTACCACGGCGCGATCTCCGGGCTGGTGAAGAACGCCCTCGACTACATCGAGGACCTCCGCGAGGACCCCCGCGTCTACCTCGACAACACGCCGTGGGGATGCATCAGTTGCGCCTACGGATGGCAGGCCGCCGTCGGCACGCTCGGTCAGCTGCGCGCGATCGGACACGCGCTGCGTGCCTGGCCGGCCCCTCTCGGCGTGGCCATCAACTCGGCGGACAGGATCTGGGACGAGTCGGGCGAACTGGTCGACGACACCGTGCAGGGCCAGCTGGACATGCTGGCGACCCAGGTGCTCGCGCACGCCCGCGCCGCATGGGAAACCGCGTGACGGAACGCAAGACCGTAGTCGTCGACGGCCTCACGACCGGCTATGTCGAAGCGGGACGGGGCGATCCGGTCGTCCTGCTTCACGGTGGAGAGTTCGGTGTCACCGCGGACCTCGGCTGGGAGCGCAACATCGCCGCGCTGGCGGCACACTTCCGGGTGCTCGCACTCGACATGCTCGGGTTCGGACATTCGGCGAAGGTCGTCGACTTCACCGACGGCCGAGGCATGCGCATTCGTCACATCGCCCGCTTCTGCGATGCGGTCGGTGTCGACTCCGCGCACTTCGTCGGGAATTCCATGGGTGCGATCAACCTGTTCGTCGACGCCACATCGGAGACACCCCTGCTGCCCGCCCGCAGCCTGACGATGATCTGCGGCGGCGGCGAGATCCAGCGCAACGAGCACTCGTCCGCGCTGTACGACTATGACGCCACGCTGCCCGGTATGCGGCGCATCGTCGAGGCGCTGTTCGCAGACTCGGCGTACCCGAACGACGACGCATACGTACAGCGGCGCTACGAATCCAGCATCGCCCCCGGCGCATGGGAAGCGTTGGCGGCGGCGAGGTTCCGTCGGCCCGGGCTCGAACCACCGCCGTTGCCGTCGAGCAGAAGGGCCTACGAACGCATCGCCGTGCCGACGCTCGTGATCGAGGGCGCAGACGACAAGCTGCTGCCCGCAGGCTGGGCGGCCGAGATCGCCGCGCAGATTCCCGACGGCCGGGCCGCAGTCGTGGAGCGGGCCGGTCACTGCCCGCAGATCGAACAGGCCGATGTGGTGAATGAACTGCTGTTGGACTTCCTCGAGAAGGTGAGTGAGATCTGATGGCGTCACCCCATCGAACTCGACGTTTTGGTGCGGATTACTCGTACTTTTACGCCCATGTGTCGGTTTGGGCGAAGAGAGGATGCGCGTAGGTGAGCAACGAACTCCAGGGCAGGGTCGCAATCGTCACCGGCGGCGCGTCGGGACTCGGGGAAGGCATGTCGCGACGGTTCGCCGCCGAGGGCGCCACGGTGCTGATCGCCGACGTCGACGGCGACGCGGGAAGCGCGCTGGCCGACGACATCGGAGGCAATGCGCTGTTCGTCGAGGCGGATGTGGCGCAACTCGACCAGATCAGCGGCCTCGTGTCGACGGCTGTCGAGCGGTTCGGTGGTCTGCACGTGATGGTCAACAACGCGGGCATCTCGAGCACCATGCACCGCAACATCTTCGAGGACGACTTCGCGGACTTCGAGAAGGTCATGGCGGTCAATCTGCGGGCGGTGATGGCGGGCACGCGTGACGCCGCGCGACACATGCGGGACGCGGGCGGTGGGGGGTCGATCATCAACATCACCTCGATCGGCGGCATCCTCGCAGGCGGTGGTGTGCTGACCTATCGAGCCTCGAAGGCGGCGGTCATCCAGTTCACCAAATCGGCCGCAATCGAGCTGGCCCACTACGAGATCCGCGTCAACGCGATTGCGCCCGGGAACATCCGGACGTCGATCGTCCGGAAGTCGGCGTCGGGGGAGGACCTCCAGAAACTCGAGGAGTTCGAGGCCAGGATCCGCGAGACCATGCGCAACGACCGCCCCCTGAAGCGCGAGGGCACCGCCGAGGACGTCGCCGAAGCGGCGCTGTACTTCGCCACGGACCGCTCCCGATATGTCACGGGCACGGTCTTGCCGGTCGACGGCGGGACGGTCGCGGGCAAGGTGATGCGCGCGCCGAAGACCGGCTAGTGCTGTTGGTCCACGCGGTCGGCAAGCGCGCGAACGAGATTGGGGTAGCGGGCGCGGTCGGGGCGGAAGATGTCGTGGGGCGAGTCCTCGAACTCCACCAGGTCCGCGCCTGGGAACAGGCGCCGATAACGCACCCACTCCGCGTCGCCGACGAGAAGACGTTCGCGGCTGCGCACGACGAGAAGCGGCGGTTGGATCGCAGCGAGCTCATCCCAGAACGATTCCTCGGTGGCCGCCTCGAATGTCTTTGTCGCCGCGACGACGTCGAGGCGCCCGGTGACCGGCGTTCCTCTCCAGCGTCCGGTGAGCAGGCGGTCGCGGATGTCTTTCGGCAGCACAATGTGCCTGGGCACATAGTCGCCGATCGAGAGCGACCGAAGCCTGTCGGGATGCGCGAGTGCCCATGCGACGGCGCACGCCGTGCCGCGCGAGAACGTCACCAGGTGGACGGGTCCGTCGGTCAGGGCATCGACGACGGCGCCCACGTCTGTGGTCAGGGTATCGAGGTCGTATCCGTTCTCCGGCGCACCGCTGCGGCCGTGACCGCGGATGTCGACCACGGCCGCCCGCCGGCCGAAAAGAGGGAGAACCTCGACGTAGTCGTCCGCCACGTCCGTCATCCCCGGTACGAAGACGACCGGAGCGCCGCGATCGTCGCCGCCGGAGTCGAGAAAGTGAATACGCACGCCGTCGTTGTCGACGAACTGTGGAGTCACCATGGTCTTCGGAACTGTAATGGCCCGCTTTTAAATCAGTCGCTTGACTTAACGGCGTGTGACCGGTTGACTGTGACCGTGACCACTGCACGAGCGGTGCGCGCCGATCGGGCGAGCAGCACACAAGAGGCGATCCTGAAGGCAGCTGAGCGGCTGTACGCCGAGCACGGTGTGTTCGCGGTGTCGAACCGCCAGGTCAGCGAGGCGGCCGGGCAGGGAAACAACGCTGCTGTCGGGTACCACTTCGGCACCAAGACCGATCTCGTGCGGGCGATCGAGCAGAAGCACCGCGCGTCGATCGAGCGGCTGCA
>DATEIG010000623.1:0-5903 GCA_035279185.1 Mycobacterium sp. | reverse complement strand
CTCGGCCTGCTGCTGATCCTCGAGTTGATCGTCGCGGTGGCGCTTGTCAGCAGCTCGCCCGCGTTCCCGCCGGCCGCAGCACCCGTTCCCGCGCCCCCGACGTCCGCGGTCGCGTCGAGCACAGCGACCACCGCCGACGGCCGAAGAGTCGAGCTGATCAACCTCGGTGGCCCGGCGACCAGCCCCCTTCTCGACCGCGTCTCGGCAGGCATGCCCGACGCCGTGGCGGCGGTGACCGCGTTCTGGGGCGCCGACTGGCCGCGTGACATCGTCGTGGTCGCCACCGCATCCGACGACCAGTTCCGCGCGATGGCAGGCGGCGGATCGGACATCGCGGCCGCGACGACCGGCCAGCGCATCGTGTTCGCGCCGGGAGCCGTCCGGATGAGCGACGCTGACCTACGAATAGTGTTGCGCCACGAGCTTTTTCACTACGCCGCCCGAATGCGGACCGCTGCCGATGCGCCCCGCTGGCTGACCGAGGGCGTCGCCGACTTCGTCGGCAGACCGGACACCCCGCGACCGGGCGCAGAGCGGGCGGCCGAGATCGCCCGCCTGCCGACCGACGCCGACCTGGACACCGAGGGCGCGACCCGCACGCTGGCCTACGACCGCGCATGGTGGTTCGCCCGCTTCGTCGCCGACAGGTACGGGCCGTCGACCCTGCGCGAGCTGTACGAGCGGGCCTGCGGGCCGGGCCATCCCGACGTCGAGACGGCGGTGTCGGAGATCCTCGGCGCGCGCCTCGACGAGGTGCTGACCGCGTGGCGGACGTGGCTCGCGGGATAACCTGACGGCGATGACCCGGGTCCTGCTGCTCACCAACGACTTTCCGCCCCGACGGGGCGGGATCCAGTCCTATCTGCAGGCGCTGGTCGATCAGCTGCTGCAATCGGGCGGTGACTACGCGCTGACGGTGTACGCGCCGAAGTGGAAGGGCTGCGAGGAGTTCGACGAGGCGGCCAGGGCCACCGGCTACGACGTCGTGCGCCATCCCACCACGCTGATGCTGCCCGGCCCCGGCGTCGACGACCGGATGCGACGGCTGATCCGCGACAACGACATCGAGACGGTCTGGTTCGGCGCCGCGGCGCCGCTGGCCCTGCTGGCGCCGCGCGCGCGGGGTGCGGGGGCCCGGCGGATCATCGCCAGCACGCACGGCCACGAGGTCGGCTGGTCGATGCTGCCGGTGGCCCGAAATGCGTTGCGCCGCATCGGCGACGGCACCGACGTCGTCACCTACGTCAGCCAGTACACGCGGGGCCGGTTCGCGTCGGCGTTCGGCCCGAACGCCGCGCTGGAGTATGTGCCGCCGGGAGTGGACACCGACCGGTTCGCACCCGATCCGGCCGCGCGGGCCGAGATGCGGTCGCGGTACGGGCTGGGCGACCGCCCCGTCGTGGTGTGCCTGTCGCGGCTGGTGCCCCGCAAGGGACAGGACATGCTCATCCGGGCGCTGCCCGCCATCCGCGAGCGGGTCGACGGCGCCGCGCTGGTGATCGTCGGCGGCGGACCCTACGCCGACGCGCTGCGCCGACTGGCTGCCGAGACGGGCATGACCGACCATGTCGTGTTCACCGGCGGCGTGCCCGCCGAGGAGTTACCGGCGCACCACGCGATGGCCGACGTGTTCGCGATGCCGTGCCGCACGCGCGGCGCAGGCCTCGACGTCGAGGGGCTCGGCATCGTCTTCCTCGAGGCGTCGTCGACCGGGGTGCCGGTGGTGGCGGGGGATTCCGGCGGCGCGCCGGAGACGGTGCGAAACGGCGAAACCGGTCTCGTCGTCGACGGCACCGACGTCGAGCAGATCGCCGCGGCGACAAGCGACATCCTCGTCGACCCGGATCGGGCCGCGCGGATGGGCGCCGCCGGACGGCGCTGGGCCGTCGACAACTGGCAGTGGCGCACTCAGGCGGCGCGACTCGCCGGGCTGCTGACGCCTCAGCCCTTGTCGTAGAGCGCCTCGATGTCGCCCGCGAATTTCTCGGCGACCACCTTGCGTTTGACCTTCATCGTCGGGGTCAGCTCACCGGTGTCCTCGGTGAAATCGACGGGCAGCACCCGGAATTTGCGGATCGCCTCCGCCTTGGAGACGGCCTGGTTCGCGTCCTTGATCGCGAGTTCGATCTCGGCGACCAGGTCCGGATCCTCGGCCAGGTCCGCCACCGACGCGTCGGCGCTCTTGCCGTTGCGTTCCTTCCAGCCGGGGAAGGCTTCCGGGTCGATCGTGATGAGCGCGGCGATGAACGGCTTCTGGTCGCCGACAGCCATCGCCTGGCTGATCAGCGGGTGGGCCCGCAGCCGGTCCTCCAGGATGGCCGGGGCGACGTTCTTGCCGCCCGCGGTGACGATGATCTCCTTCTTGCGGCCGATGATGGTGAGGAAGCCGTCGTCGTCGATCGCGCCGAGATCGCCCGTGTGGAACCAGTCGTCGGTGAAGACGGCCTTGGTCTCCTCGTCATTGCGCCAGTAGCCGGCGAACACGACGCCGCCGCGAACGAGCAGCTCGTCGTCGTCACCGAGCCGTAATTCGTTGCCGGGCACCGGCCTTCCGACCGAGCCGATCTTCAGCGCACCGATCTGGTTGACCGTGATCGCGGCGCTGGTCTCGGTGAGGCCGTAGCCCTCGTAGATCGTCAGCCCCACGCCGCGGTAGAAGTGGCCGAGCCGGGCACCCAGCGGCGCACCACCGGAGATCGCGGCGTGGCAGTTCCCGCCGAGCGCGGCGCGCAGCTTGCCGTACACCAGCCGGTCGAACACCGCGTGCTTGGCGCGCAGCACCAAACTCGGACCTTTTTTGCTCCTCGCGTCCGCGGCCCTCCCGGAGTCCTTCGCCTCGCTCCATTCGATCGCGGTGTTCGCCGCGATCTCGAAGATCCGGCCCTTACCGTCGTTGCGGGCGTTCTGTTCGGCGGTGTTGTAGACCTTCTCGAAGACGCGCGGCACCGAGACCACGAGCGTCGGCTTGAACACGCCGAACATCGGCACCAGGTTCTTGATGTCGCTGGTGAACCCGAGCGTCACCTTGTTCACGAACGCGGCGATCGTGATGGCACGGGCGAGCACGTGGGCCAGCGGGAGGAACACCAGCAGGCGCTCGCCCTTGTCGAGCAGGGACGGGAAGGACGCCTTGGCGCCGCGGATCTCGTAGACCAGGTTCGCGTGGGTCAACTGGCAGCCCTTCGGCCTGCCGGTGGTGCCGGACGTGTAGATCAGCGTCGCCGGATCGGCGGATCGGATGCCCGCCAGCCGGGTGTCGAGCTCGGAGCGATCGGTGGCCGACCCGCTCTGGGTGAGCTCGTCGAGCGCCGCGGTGCCCGAGCTCTCGATGCGCAACACCTTTCGCAGATCCGGGAGGTCGCCCCTGAGCTGCTCGATCTTGTCGGCATGAGCGTCGGTCTCAGCGAACACCAGCACCGCACCGGAGTCGCCGAGGACGAACTTGATCTGCTCGGCCGAGCTGGTCTCGTAGATCGGCACGGTCAGCGCGCCGACCGAGAGGATCGCGAAGTCGATGATCGGCCACTCGTACCGGGTCGCCGAGAGCACCGCCACCCGGTCACCGGGCTGGACGCCTTCGGCGATCAAGCCGAGGGCGACCGAGCGGATCTGGCCGGCCACTTCGGCGGCCGTCACATCGGTCCACGCCCCGTCGACGAGGCGCTGCATGAGGACGTGGTCCGGGTCGTCGCGCTCGTGCGAGTAGACGGAGCTGACGACGGTGTCGTGCTCCCCGACTTCGAACGGTGCGGGGACACTGAACTCACGCACGATCTTCGCCTCCGATGCTGGTAGCCGCATTGCGTGACTCAGCCTAGTCGGCCACGGGCGCCCGCCGGGGGGCCGTATGTGAAGCTATGGGCGATGAACAGCATTCAGATCGCCGATCAGACGTTTGTGGCGGCTGATCCGGCTGAGGTCGGCAAGGCCGTCGCCGACCCGGCGAGCTGGCGGCGCTGGTGGCCGGATCTGCAGCTGACGGTGATCGAGGACCGGGGTCAACTCGGTCACCGCTGGACCGTCAACGGGGCGCTGACCGGAACCATGGAGGTCTGGCTGGAGCCGTCGCTGGATGGAGTGATCCTCAACTACTTCCTGCATGCCGAGCCCGCGGGCGCGGCCGCCTGGCAGCTGGCCAAGATGAACCTCGCCAAGCTCAACCATCAGCGGCGGGTGGCGGGCAAGAGGATGTCCTTCGAGCTGAAGCAGAAGCTTGAGGCGGCGCGGCCGGTCGGAATGCCCCCGCCCGCCTGATACTCGGTTAGAGCCGGCGGTGGCGGGTAGATTTTCATTTCATCGGGCGCATGCGGGCACACGAACGACAGAAAGCGGCCTAGTGGCGGACAAGACGGCGCAGACCATCTACATCGACGCGGACCCATCGACGGTGATGGACGTCATCGCCGACATCGGTTCCTATCCGGACTGGGTCGCCGAGTACAAGGAGACCGAGGTTCTCGAGGCCGACGACGAGGGTTTCCCGAAGACGGCCCGGCTCGTGCTCGACGCCGCGGTGCTCAAGGACACCATGGTGCTGTCCTACGTGTGGCCCCCTGATCGCACATCGGTCACCTGGACGTTGGTCTCGAGTTCCCTGCTGAAATCGTTGGACGGCGCATATCGCTTGTCGCCCAAGGGTTCCGGTACCGATGTCACCTACGAACTGTCGGTCGACCTGATCATCCCGATGATCGGCCTGCTCAAGCGCAAGGCCGAGCGCAGGCTGACCGACACCGCTTTGAAGGACCTCAAGAAACGAGTCGAGGCTGAGTGACACCGCCGCGCCTACCCACGCCCGGATCAGCCTGTTTGTCGGCAAAGGCGGTGTAGGCAAGTCAACGCTCGCGACCGCAACGGCGGTTCGCGACGCGCAAAGCGGTCTGCGGGTCCTCGTCGTGTCCACCGACCAGGCGCACTCACTCGGCGACGTGCTCGGCACAGCGGTGGTCCCCACCGGATTGCGTGAGCCCACCCGCGTGCTCGCCGACGACGCGGACGCCGGCGGCGGGTTCCTCGACGCACTCGCACTCGACACGTTGGCGCTTCTGGAGGCGCGCTGGCGCGGTATCGCGGGTGTGCTGACCGCGCGATTCGATGAATCAGAACTGGGACACGTTGCACCGGAAGAACTTTCAGCACTGCCCGGCATCCAGGAGGTGCTCGGCCTCCACGAGGTCGGCGAGTTGGCCTCATCGGGGGAGTGGGACCACGTCGTCGTCGACTGCGCCTCCACCGCCGACGCGATGCGCATGCTGACCCTGCCGTCGGCGTTCGGCCTGTACCTGGAGAGGGCGTGGCCGCGGCACCGCAGGCTGTCGGGGTCGGACGACGCGCAGACGACGGCCATCGTCGAACTGATGGAGCGGATCGACGCAGGAAACGCGGCGCTGACCGGTCTGCTCACCGACGGGAACCGGGTGAGCGCGCACCTCGTGCTCACCGCCGAACGGGTGGTCGCCGCGGAGGCCGCGCGCACGCTCGGCTCACTGGCGCTGATGGGCGTACGCGTCGAGGAGCTGATCGTCAATCAGATTTTGGTGCAGGATGATTCGTACGAGTACCGGAACCTGCCCGAGCACCCGGCGTTCGACTGGTACTCCGAACGGATCTCCGAACAGCGAGCGGTGCTGGAGGAACTCGACGCCACGATCGGCGACGTGCAGCTGGTGCTGGTTCCGCACTTCGCGGGCGAACCGATCGGCGCGAAGGCGCTCGGCGAACTGCTCGAATACGCCCGCAGGCGCGACGGCTCCCCGCCGCCGGGTCCGCTGCGGCCGATCGTGGACCGCGAGTCCGGCTCTGGGTTGAGTTCGGTCTACCGGCTGCGGCTACAGTTGCCACAAATCGACCCGGCCGCGCTGACGCTCGGGCGGGTCGACGACGACCTGATCATCGGTGCCGGT
>DATEIG010000622.1:0-3625 GCA_035279185.1 Mycobacterium sp. | reverse complement strand
AGTGCCTTCGCCCTGGCTTTGTCGTCGGGCAGCATGTAGTTCATCACCGGGTCGGTGTAGAAGGCGCGGGCCAGCACCGCGGAAAGCGCACGAACATCGGCCCCCTCGACGGGCCGCAGTTCGATGTCAGCCACGGGTGATGTAGTCCTGCAGCGCCCGCTGCTCGCTCTCCAGTTCCTGCATACGCTGTTTGACGATGTCGCCGATGCTGACGATGCCGACGAGCCTGTTGTTCTCGACGACGGGAATGTGTCGGACCCGCTTGTTGGTCATCAACACGCTGAGGTGATCGACGGTGTCGGTGGGCGTACACGTCGCGACCATCGTCGTCATGATCTCGGACACGGGCATTCTCAGCAGCTCTGCGCCGCGCTCGTGCAGTTTGCGCACCACGTCGCGCTCCGAGACGATGCCCACCACGCCGTCGGGTGACACCACGACCATGGCGCCGATGTTGTGCAGGGACAGCTCGTTGAGCAGCCCCGAGACCGAGGTCTCGGGGGTGATCGTCGCGACCGCGCCCCCCTTGGTCCGCAACACGTCCGCGATTCGCATCGTCGCCTCCATCGTGACCGGTGTCACATCAGGTTAGGTCGAACTCGGTCGCGGCGAAAGCACCTTCTGCGGAACACCTGCGTCGCGTCGGTGGTTGTCCAAACGAGCAAGCTACGCCTACGCGAGGAATGAAGCATGGCTAAAGAACCTGTTGACGTGCCCATCGTCCACCTCGGTGACGAATTGGCGGTCAGTGCAATCGGATTCGGGGCGATGGCGCTGACCCCGGTGTACGGCGAGGTCGACGACACCGAATCTCTTGCCACGCTGAACCGTTGCGTCGATCTCGGCGTCACCTTCATCGACACCGCCAACATCTACGGCGGCGGAAACAATGAACGGCTGATCGCCAAGCTGCTCGCCGACCGTCGCGACGATGTCACGCTCGCCACCAAGTTCGGTATCGCGAGCAATCCCGCCGACCGGGCCGCGGGCACACTCGTCGCCCACGGGGACGCGGCCTACGTCCGAAAGTGCATCGACGAGAGCCTGTCGCGGTTACAGACCGATGTCGTCGACCTGTACTACATGCACCGCCGCGACCCGTCGGTGCCGATCGAGGAAACCGTCGGCGCGATGGCGGAGCTGGTGAGCGCGGGCAAGGTGCGCCACCTCGGGCTGTCGGAGGTGACAGCCGACGAACTGCGCGCCGCCGCCGCGGTGCACCCGATTGCCGCTGTGCAGAGCGAATGGTCGATCTGGAGCCGCGACGTCGAGCGCAGGGTCGTGCCCGCGGCCGCCGAGCTCGGCGTCGGCTTCGTCCCCTACTCGCCGCTCGGCCGCGGATTCCTCACCGGCACGGTCCGCTCTGTGGCCGACCTGTCGTCGGCGAACGACTTCCGCAAGACGATGCCGCGGTTCGCCGACGGCGCGCTGGATGCCAACCTCGCGGTGATCGATCTGGTGACGTCGGTCGCCGACGGCGCGGACGCGACGGCGGCGCAGGTCGCGTTGGCGTGGCTGCGTTACCGCGCCGAGGCGCTGGGCGTCGCATCGGTCCCGATTCCGGGCACCCGCAGGGCCGCCCGCGTCGAGGAGAATCTCGGCTCGCTCTCGGTGACGTTGACCGAGGAGCAGCTCACCGTGCTCGACGCCGCGGCGGACACCGTGTCGGGCACCAGATTCCGCGATATGAGCTGGGTTTCGGCCGGGCGGGAGTAGCCGTTTCGGGCCTACGACGCGCCCGATCGGAGTAGGTATGTCTCATGATCGAGGTCACCCTGCTCGGAACCGGAAGCCCGATTCCCGACCCCAACCGGGCCGGCCCGTCCACGCTCGTCCGCGCGGGCGGGCAGACCTTCCTCGTCGACTGCGGGCGCGGTGTCCAGCAGCGGCTGGCGGCGGCCGGTTCGGGTGCCGCCGCGTTGACCGCGCTGCTTTTGACCCATCTGCACAGTGACCACATCGCCGACCTCGGCGACGTGATCATCACCCGCTGGGTGACGACGTTCGACCCCGATCCGGCGCCGCTGCCGATCATCGGGCCGCCGGGCACGGCCGAGGTCGTCGACGCGACGCTGAAGGCGTTCGGCCACGACATCGGCTACCGGATCGCCCATCACCCCGACATCAGCGGGCCGCCGCGCGTCGAGGTGACCGAAGTGACCGACGGCGTGGTGTGGGACCGCGACGGCGTGCAGATCCGGGTGGCACCGACCGACCACCGCCCGGTGACGCCGACGATCGGCTTCCGGGTCGAGCACGCGGACGCCTCGGTCGTGTTGGCGGGAGACACCGTGCCGTGCGACAGTCTGGACGAATTGGCCTCCGGCGCAGGCGCTCTGGTGCACACCGTGATTCGCAAGGAGCTGATCTCGCAGATGCCGCAGCAGCGGATCCGTGACATCTGCGACTACCACTCGTCGGTCGAGGAGGCCGCCGCGACCGCTGAGCGCGCAGGCGTCGGGATTCTCGTGCTCACCCACTATGTGCCGGGCATCGCGCCGGGACAGGAGGACGACTGGCGGGCGCTGGCGGCGGCGGAGTTCAGCAGGCAGATCGAACTGGGCGACGACCTGCACCGCGTCGAGGTGCACCCCGGGGTGTGCGGGAGCCGGGGCCAGAGTTCCTAAGCCAGCCTGCTGATCTCGACGATCACGTCGAGGTCGGTCGAGCCCTCGCCGGAGTAAACGCCCTTCAGCGGTGAGACGTCGGCGTAGTCGCGGCCGACACCGACGCTGATGTACTGCTCGTTGATGTCGGTGTCGTTGGTCGGATCGTAGTTCCACCAGCCGCCCGTCCACGCCTGAATCCACGCGTGGCTCTGACCGTCGATCGTGTCGCCGATCGGCGCGTCAGCCTGCGGGTGCAGATAACCCGAAACGTAGCGGGCAGGAATACCCATGCTGCGCAACAGGATCAGGGTCAGGTGCGCGTAATCCTGACAAACCCCCTTGCCCTCCCGCAGCGCGTCGAGGCCCGACGAGTGCACGCCGGTGGTGCCGGGCACGTACTCGAGCTCGCTGTGCGCCCAGTTGGCGGCGGCCACAATGGCTTCGAACGGGTCGTGCTCCTTGAGGATCTTCTGACCGACCCTGGCGATGCGCCTGCTGGCCGGGGTGTAGCGCGTCGGGCTGAGCACCTCGTCGAAGCGGTCGATCACCGCCTCGGTGTTCAAATCGTCCCAGCTGACCTTGGTTTCGGGCAGCTCCCCCTTGTCGGTTTCGACGACCGACGACGACGTCACCTCCAACTCGGTGTGCGGTGCGTGGAGGTCGAAGGCCGTCACCGCGGTGCCCCAGTAGTCGACGTAGCGGTAGGAGCGCGTCGCGGGGACCGTCTCCACCCGGTTGAGGATGACGTTCTGGCGCGAGTCCGATCGCGGCGTCAGGCGCGCCTCGTTGAACGAGGCGGTCACCGGCGACTTGTAGGCATAGCCGGTCGAATGCACCACCCGCATCCGCCACATTTAGATCTCGCCTTCTTCGATGACCAGCGAACCGTTTCGGCCGGCGTCCGTCCACGCGACCCACGGCGCGGAGTGAAAGTACTCCAGCGCCAACGCTTCTCCCACGTCCCGGCATGTCTTCTGCAGGCTGGCGAGACGTGTCTCGAGCGACTCCAGCAGTAC
>DATEIG010000621.1:0-8501 GCA_035279185.1 Mycobacterium sp. | reverse complement strand
TTCTAATCGCCGCAGACGCTGGTCGCCGACGCCCGTCGACACGGCGTCACCGTGCACGGGCCCGACGTCAACGCCAGCCTCGCGCACGCGACGCTGGAGAACGCCGGCATCGGGGTGCGGCTGGGGATCGGCAGCGTTCGGCACATCGGCGACGAGCTGGCCGAGAAGATCGTCGAGGAGCGAAAGGCCAACGGGCCGTTCAGTTCCCTGCTGGATCTGACGGGGCGGGTGCAGCTGTCCGTTCCGCAGACCGAAGCACTGGCGACGGCGGGGGCGCTCGGCTGCTTCGGGATCACCCGTCGAGAGGGACTGTGGGCCGCGGGCGCCGCCGCCTCCCAGCGGCCGGACCGGCTGCCCGGGGTCGGGGCATCGTCACACGTGCCGACGCTGCCCGGGATGACCGATGTGGAGCTGGCCGCCTCCGACGTGTGGGCGACCGGCGTTTCGCCCGACAGCTATCCCACCCAGTTCCTGAGAGCCGACCTCGACGCCATCGGCGTCATCACGGCGGACCGGTTGCTGTCGGTGCCCGACGGCACCAGGGTGCTGATCGCGGGCGCGGTGACGCACAGGCAGCGGCCCGCGACCGCGCAGGGCGTCACGTTCATCAACCTCGAGGACGAGACCGGCATGATCAACGTGGTGTGCTCGCGCGGGGTGTGGGCGCGTCATCGCAAACTGGCGCAGACGGCGTCGGCCATGGTGATCCGCGGTCAAGTCCAGAACGCCACCGGCGCAGTGACAGTCGTCGCCGACCGGCTCAGCAAGCTCGACATGCGCATCGCATCCCGCAGCCGCGACTTCCGGTAGCCCTACGGTTCGTCCACGACGACGACGGGAGTGTCCTTGCGCAAGGTTTCGCCGATGAAGAACTCGGGCTGGCGGGCACGCATCGCCAACATGAACACCACGCCGAGCACGATCAGCCCGAGGCCGAGGATCAACACGAGGCCGACGCCACCGATGCTGGCGCCGCTGCCGTAGTCCGGTGATGCGCTGTCACGCAGCGTGACCATGAACACGAAGAGCAGGCCGAGCCCGCCCAGCAGTGGGAACAGCAGCTTGAACACGAAATTGCCTGCGCTGGAGAACAGTTCGCGGCGGAAGAACCAGATGCACGCGAACGCCGTCAGGCCGTAGTAGAAGCAGATCATGATGCCGAGCGAGTAGATCGTGTCGGTGAGCACGCTCTCGCTGAGGAACGTGAGGATCGAGTAGAACAGCGCAGCGCCGACGCCTGCCGCGACCGTCGCGTACGACGGGGTCAGGTAGCGCGGATGGATGGTGGCGAACTTCTTCGGGAACGCCTTGTAGACACCCATCGCCAGCATGGTCCGCGACGTCGGCAGGAAGGTCGTGATCAGGCTCGCGGCGCTGGAGGCGACCACTGCGAGGAACAGGAACGTGTCCAACGGGCTGCCGAGCACCGGTTCGGCGAGCGCGCCGAAGACGTTGTCGGAGATCTCCTCGTTGCCGAGGCCGAGGCCCTCGGTCTCGACGCCCGCATACATCTGCGTCGCGACGGCGACCAAGAGATACGTGCACAGAATCGACACCACGCACAGCAGTGCGGCCCGCCCCGGCGTCTTGTCCGCATCGCGCGACTCCTCGTTGACCGTCAGCGCGGTGTCCCAGCCCCAGAACGCGAATATCGATCCCGACAGGCCCGCGATGAACGCCGACATCGTCAGCCCCGCGGGACTGAACCAGTCCAGGCTGAACGCCATGCCGGTCTCCGAGGATCCCGACTTGGCCAAGGCGACCACCGCGAACAGCAGCAGAACCACCATCTGGAAACCGACGAGGACGAACTGAACACGCTCGGTGGTGGTGATGCCGCGGTAGGCGACCGCGGTCGCGATCGACAGGAAGACCAGGCAGGTGACCACGTTGATGCCGCGGTTCTCCCAGAGCGCTGCGACGGACTCGCTGCCGATGACATCGCCGATGAACTGGTAGAAGAACTGGACGGCCACGCCCGCCAGGTTCGACAGCACGATGACGGTGGCGAGTACCGCGGCCCAGCCGCCGAGCCAGCCGATGTAGGGACCAAATGCCTTGGTGGTCCACGTGAATGACGTTCCGCAGTCCGGTGCGACCTTGTTGAACTCGCGGTAGGCGTACGCGGCGAAGAACATCGGCAGGAAGCCGGCGATGATCACCACCGGCATCTTCGCGCCGGCTTCGGCGACCAGAATGCCGATGGTGGCGGTCAGCGCGTAGGCCGGGGCCACCGACGAGATACCGAGGACTGTGCCGCCGAGCAGGCCGACGGCGTTGGACGACAGGCCCTTTTGCTGGAGGTCGGCTTCCGGTTGGTGATGCGGGTCGTGCGCTTCGATCGTCATGGTGACCTCGCAGGTTCGGACCTATGGGGTTCTCGATCGTATCGATATCGGAGCCGTGAACAGGCGAGATCGCGGGCACGGGCGAACTATTCGGATCTCGCTAGTCTTTCCGTATGACACTCAACCTGTCCGTCGACGACGTCTTGACCACCACGCGCTCGGTTCGCAAACGGCTCGACCTCGAGAAGCCGGTGCCCCGCGAGGTGCTGATGGAGTGTCTCGACCTGGCGCTGCAGGCGCCGACGGGGTCCAACTCGCAGGGCTGGCAATGGGTGTTCGTCGACGACCCGGAGAAGAAGAAGGCGCTCGCCGACATCTACCGGCACAACGCGACCGCGTACCTCGACCGGGACCGGCCGACCCGCGGCGACCTTCGCGACGAGCAGATCGGCGCCGTGATGAGCTCCGCGAAGTACCTCAACGAGCACTTCCACGAGGTGCCCGTGATGTTGGTCCCGTGTCTGGAGGGCAGGCCCGAGGACGCGGTGGCAGGCAGCGCGGGGTTCTGGGGCTCGCTGCTGCCCGCGGTCTGGAGCTTCATGCTGGCGCTGCGCTCACGGGGTCTCGGTTCGGCGTGGACCACTCTTCACCTCGTCGGCAAGGGCGAGGAACTGGCCGCCGATGTGCTCGGCATCCCGTTCGACTCCTACCGGCAGGGCGGGTTGTTCCCGATCGCCTACACCAAGGGCACCGACTTCAAGCGGGCGAAAAGGCTGCCCGCCGAGCAGTTCACGCACTGGAATTCGTGGTGATCAGACCGCTCCGCTGAACCCGTGCTGGCGCCAGGCCTCGTAGACCGCGACCGCGGCGGCGTTGGACAGGTTCAGTGACCGCCTCCCCGCCAGCATCGGAATGCGCACGCGTGTGGTGACGTGCGGGTCGGCCAGCGTCGCGTCGTCCAGGCCGGTGGGCTCAGGCCCGAACATCAGCACGTCGCCCGGTTCATAGGCGACGTCGGCGAACGACGTCGTCGCGTGCGCGGTGAACGCGTGCACGCGCGTCGGGCCGAGCGCCTCCCATGCCGACGTCAGGTCGCGGTGCACGGTCACCGACGCGAGGTCGTGGTAGTCCAGACCGGCCCTGCGGAGCTTCGGTTCGGACAGCTCGAAGCCCAGCGGCTCGACGAGGTGCAGTTCGCATCCTGTGCCGGCGACCATGCGGATCGCGTTGCCGGTGTTGGGCGCGATCCGCGGCGAATAGAACATCACGCGGAACATTCGACGATGCTTGCAGGCCGCCCCGGAAGCCTTTGCTCGGACGGTGCCTAAGAGTGCTCTGGCAGACCGCCTGAACCTTGGCTGTTCAGTAAGAATTGTGGAACCTGCTGCGGGTGGCTGGCATACTCGATCAATTGCCAGGCGACGAACGCCGGCCCAAACGTGGGCAAAATCAGCAGGAAGCGTTATGAGGCTCGCTCGAATTGACGAAGACGGACTAGTGGCAGGTAGCGCGGTGATGCAGCGATGACCTCGTTCACCCAGCAAGAGCTGGTGGACGGGCTGGTCGAAGACGATCCCGCGGCAACCGCATCGGTCAAACGACCCTCCCGGTGGTCGCTGAAGAACTGGCCGGTCCGGTGGAAGGTGTTCGCGATCGTTCTGGTGCCGCTGATCCTGGCGGGCACCTTCGGCGGGCTGCGCGTCTACTCCAACTCAGTGCAGGCTCGTGATCTGCAACAAGCCGCCGACCGCGCCGAAATCGTGCCCGCGGTCGTTAGCTACATGGAGGCGCTCAACGGAGCGATTCTCGCGGGTGCAGGCGGCGACACCCAGACGGCGATCACCAACTTCGACTCCAGCCGCGCCGAGCTTCAGCGCCGCCTCAACGACACACCTGGCATCTCGTCGGACGTCCAGAAGGGCGTCAAGAGCATGCTCGACGGCGGGCAGGCCCAGGTCAACAAGATCGCGGGCGCCAACAACGTCCCCCTGATCGACCGGGTCACCACCTACGTCCCGATTCTGCTGACCGCTGAGGACGCCATCACCGGGCTGGTCCGGGTGGAAGACCAACGCATCCTCACCGAAGCGCAGGGCATCGCCCGCGCCGTCGGCTCCCGCGGGCAGATGATGATGGAGCAGCTCGTCGTCACCGGCGGCGCCGATCTGCCCGACCCCGAGCTGCGCAGCCGGTTGGTGACCGTCGCGGGCACCGAGCCGTCGACGCTGTTCGGCATGTCGCAGGTTCTGGGCATCGGCTCCGCGGAAGCCAAGCAGCTGCAGCGCGAGTACATCCAGCGCACCGCGCTGTTGTCCGATCCGAACGTCCCGATCGTCGGCAATCCCGACCTGCTCCGCTCCTTGCAGACCACCGATCAGATTGCCGCGCAGTTGATCGACAAGACGGTGCCTGCGATGACCGGCGCCGTCGCCGACAAGGCCTCGGCCGCCCGCACAGAGGCCATCCGCGACTCGGCGATCGTGGTCGCCGCCATCCTGCTGGCCCTGCTGCTCGTCCTGCTCGTGGCGCGGTCACTGGTGCGGCCGTTGCGCACCTTGCGCGACAGCGCCCTTCGGGTCGCCCACGACGACCTCGCCCGCGAGATCGACCGGGTGCGGTCCGGGAAGGAGCCCGCCGCGGTCGAACCGATCCCGGTGCACACCACCGAGGAGATCGGCCAGGTCGCCCACGCCGTCGACGAACTGCACGAGCAGGCGATCTTCCTGGCCGGCGAGCAGAGCCGGCTGCAGCTGCAGGTCGGCGACATGTTCGAGACGCTGTCGCGGCGCAGCCGCAGCCTTGTCGACCAGCAGCTGTCGCTCATCGACCGCCTCGAGCGCAACGAAGAGGATCCCGAACGGCTGGAGAGCCTGTTCCGGCTCGACCACCTCGCCGCCCGCATGCGGCGAAACGGCGCCAACCTCCTGGTGCTCGCGGGCGCCAGGGTGCCGCGCGAACAAGCCGACGCCGTGCCTGTCGCTGCGCTGATCAACGCCGCCGCGTCCGAGGTGGAGGACTACGCCCGCGTGGTCACCGCCACGGTCCCCGACAGCGAGATCGTCGGCTCCATCGCGGGCGACCTGGTGCACCTGCTCGCCGAACTCCTCGACAACGGCCTGCGCTATTCGCCGCCGATCTCTCAGGTGCGGGTGTCGGCGGTGCACACCGGAAACGGCGGGCTCGTCATCGAGGTCAGCGACATCGGGCTCGGGATGACCGAATCCGATCTACGCGTCGCCAACACCCGGCTGCAGTCCGGCGGCGAGGTCACTCCGTACACGGCCCGCCACATGGGCCTGTTCGTGGTCGGCAGGCTCGCGCAGCAGCACGGGCTCGTGGTGCGGTTGCGCAGCACCATTGCGGGAGAGCCGAATTCGGGCACCACCGCGGGGGTGTACGTACCGGCCGAGCTGATTCTGCGCTCGGGCATGCGCGAGCAAATCGACACCGGCGCCCACGAGGTGCCTGCCGATGCGCATGCGGGCGTCGTCACGGCGTTGTCGTTCGACAATGCCGGCGACTACGACGATTACGGCGATTACGACGACTATGACGTCGACGAGGGGGTCGGTGCCGAGCAGCTCAACGGACATGCCGAGGAAGCGCCGGTGACGCTGCTGCCGCGGCGCAGCCCCGGAGCCAGTGGCATCTCCGGTGGGCACGCCGAGCCCGAGCCCGACCCCGACCCCGACGCGGAGTACGAAGCGCAATCCGAGGTCTCCTACGACCTTGCGCCGGAGCCCGAGTACACGCCTGAGCCCGACTACGCGCCTGAGCCGGTCGCGGAGCAGCCGCGGCAGGCCCCTGCCGACACCTCGGCATTCTTCGCATCGCGCGCGCAGGCGACCACCAACGGCGTCCACGACGCGAATCACGGGTCCGAGGACACCATCTATCAGAAGATGCTGTCGGAGTGGCTTGTCGATCCCACCGTCGCGCTGGCCAACAGCAGCGATCTGAACTGGGAGTCCGTCTGGGATCACGGCTGGTCGGCTGCCGAGGCCGCCGAGGACGTACCGGTTCGCGAGCACACCGACCAAGGGCTGCCGGTCCGCGACCCCGGCGCGCGGTTGGTGCCCGGCACGATGTCGTCGGCACGCCACAGCGCCAACGGCGGCTACGCGAACGGTGGCGCACATCGCAGCCATGACGAGGATGACGAGGTAGAGTCGGCGCCCGAATTCAGTACCGGCGCGCACGCAATACCAGTACGCGACCCTGAGGCCGTTCGCGCGAGCATGAGCAGCCACTTCGGCGGTGTACACGCCGCCCGGTCGCACGCCAAGCAGACAAGAGGAACAGATAACGAATGACACGGCCAGGTTCGACGCAGCGCGATTCGCTCGACTGGCTGGTCTCGAAGTTCGCCCGCGAGGTATCCGGCGTCACCCATGCGGTTCTGGTTTCCGCGGACGGCCTTCTGATGGCCGCCAGCGAGCACATGCCGATCGAACGAGCCGACCAGCTCGCCGCGGTGGCCTCGGGCCTTGCCAGCCTGTCGACCGGTGCGTCCCAACTGTTCAACGGCGGCTACGTGCTGCAGTCGGTTGTCGAGATGGAGAACGGATATCTGCTGCTGATGCGAGTCGGTGACGGCTCCAACCTGGCGACGCTCGCCACCACCGGCTGTGACATCGGCCAGATCGGATACGAGATGGCGATGCTCGTCGAACGGGTCGGCAGCGTCGTCCAGTCATCGCGACGAACACACCAGCACTCGTGAGCCGCGCATGGACGAACTCGAGTCTTACGCCTCCGACGACCAGCCCAGCCTGGTACGGCCGTACACGCTGACGGCCGGGCGGACGGACTCGCGTGTCAGCCTGCCGCTGGAGGCGCCGATCCAGGCGATCGTCTCCGACAAGCCGCCCCGCTGGCCGGGAAACGATGTGCGGGCGCAGATTTGCGCGATGTGCGGGGCCAGCCCGTCGGTCGCCGAGATCGCGGCGCGACTATCGTTGCCTGTCGGGGTGGCCCGCGTGCTGATCGGCGATCTCGTCTCCGCAGGGCATCTGCGGGTGCGCACCACTTTGACCGAACGCTCCAGCGTCGACGAACGGCGCGAGCTGATAGGAAGGACCCTCCGTGGCTTACGAGCACTCTGAGGGTCCAGGCGCCGACTCACGCAAGGCGTCGACGAAGATCGTCATCTCCGGTGGTTTCGGCGCGGGAAAGACCACCTTCGTCGGGGCGGTGTCGGAGATCATGCCGCTGCGCACCGAGGCGTTGGTGACCAACGCATCGGAGGGGCTCGACGGCCTCGAGGCGACGCCGGACAAGCGGACCACGACGGTGGCGATGGACTTCGGCCGCATCACCCTCGACGAGGATCTGGTGCTGTATCTGTTCGGGACACCCGGCCAGCGTCGCTTCTGGTTCATGTGGGACGACCTGGTCCGCGGCGCGATCGGCGCGATCATCCTGGTGGACGTCCGGCGTCTGCAGGACAGCTTCGCGGCGGTCGACTTCTTCGAGGCCCGCAAGATGCCTTTCCTCATCGCGATCAACGAATTCGATGCTGCACCAAAGCATCCGCCGCACGAAGTGCGGAAGGCGCTCGCGCTGTCCGACGGCATCCCGATCATCACGGTCGACGCAAGGGATCGACACTCGTCGACGGCCGCGCTGATCGCGGTCACCGAGTATGCGCTCAACGTCCTGCCGTCGGTGCCCGGCTGATCGCGTGGCTGACGCGGAAACCGTCTGGACCGGGCAGGAGTTCGTCGAGCACGACTTTCGCGACGACGACCTGACGCGGCTGCGAACCGAACGTGTCGTGTTCACCGACTGCAATTTCAGCGGCGTCGACATGGGGGAGTCCGAGCACGTCGGCTCCGCGTTCCGCAATTGCACCTTCCGCAGAGCCACGCTGTGGCACAGCAGTTTTCGTCACTGCAGCATGTTGGGTTCAGTGTTCACGGAGTGCCGGCTGCGCCCGGTGACGTTCGACGAGGTCGACTTCACGCTCGCGGTGCTCGGCGACTGCGATCTGCGCGGTGTCGATCTGTCGGACTGCAGGCTGCGTGAGACCAGCCTCGTGAAGACGGACCTGCGCAAGGCGGTGCTGCGGCGCGCGGATCTGCAAGGTGCCCGCACGCAGGACACCCGCTTGGACGAAGCCGACCTGCGCGGGGCGCGGGTCGACCCGACGCTGTGGACCACCGCGTCGGTGCGCGGCGCGCGCATCGACATCGAGCAGGCGCTGGCCTTCGC
>DATEIG010000620.1:0-2753 GCA_035279185.1 Mycobacterium sp. | reverse complement strand
GACAAGGTTGGCGACCTGCGCCTCGTCGGTGATGTCCGTCCCCACCGACACCGCACGCCTTCCCAGATCGGTGATCTGTTTGGCGACGTCGTCGAGTCGCTCGACGGTCCTGGCCGCGAGCACCAGATCCGCGCCCTCCTCCGCACACCGCCTGGCAAGCGTGGTGCCGAGCGCGGGTCCGACGCCGCTGATGACGACGACTTTGTCCTCGAGGAGCATCTACCCAACCATCCTGTCGCCGATCTGCTTCTGGCGCAGTGCGATCCGTGCCCGCCACGCCTCTTCGGAAATCTTGTTCGACTCGTAGTACGGTAGCGCGTCGGCCACCTTGCCGACATCGAGCAACTCGACGGTGGGACCGTCGGCCTCGGTGAGCTCGCGTGACAGCCGCTGCCAGCGGAACTGCAGATAGCCCTTCGCGTGGCCGAGCGTCTCCACCCAGTTCGTGACGCCAGGGTTGGCATCGGACACCACAAAGCGGATCTTGCCGTCCGGATCCGCTTGCGCCTGAGTGCCGTTCAACGATGTCTGGTGGTTGATGTAGTCCAGCGAGATGTACCAGAGACTGCCCAGCTGAAAGCCGAGATAGGGCGCGTCGGGTACCGGCAGAGTGATGAGCAGTGCTTGGTCCGGGCTCAAGTCGAAGTGTCCGACGGACGAGTACTGGGTCGCGAGGCCCCCGGGGGTCAACCTCGGCGCCACCATGGTGTTCACCGGCAGCGTGTTGTAGAACCACTGCGGGAACTGAAGCCACGTCTTCACCCGTTGCACGAGCTGCTTTCCCGCTACGGCCCAACGCTTTTCGATGAGCTCCTTGGTCAGCGGCGGCGGCGCGGTGCCCGCGGTGTCGGTCCTCGCGATGCTGATGTGGCCGCGCTGAGCGCCCCAGTCGTTGTACACCTCGCGGACCAGCAACTGCGATGGGCCCGTCGGCGTGACGCGCCACTCGAAGGTGCCGTCAGAAGCGATGTCGAGTTCGCGGTCGTCGAAGGCGGCCTGGCTGACGGGCACGTTGTCGTCGGTGTACTCGCCGCCCAGCATCTGGAAACTGAGATCCGTCGTCGTGCCCCGCTTGCCCGTGACGACGTACTCGTGGCCCGCCTGCACGCGCGTCCCGAAGTAGAGGGTGTCGGGATTGTCGAGGCCCATCTTGGTGAACGGCCCGGTGCCCGACTGCATGAACGGGTGGTCGCGGTCGTAGTCGAAGGCGAGGTGCGTGCATCCGGAGATGCACCCGGCCAGATACTGCAGCCCTTCGAGCAGATCTGCTTCGGATTCGATGAACGGCGCGTCGGCGACCAAACGCTCGGCCTCGGCGATCGCCTCGATCAACGGCTGGGAGTACACCCCTAGAAATTAGAACGTGTTCTCATTTTCGTCAATGATCTCCAGCCAGGTTTTGTTCGATATTTGGAACGCCAAGGTACATTTCTGACATGTCGAGTACCGAGCCGTCCGGGCGGGCCTCACCGCCGACCCGTCGGGTGATCGCCGTTCTCGACTTCCTCGCCAGCCACCCGAACCAACGGTTCGGGGTGTCGGAACTGGCCCGTCGGCTCAACCTCAGCAAGCCCACCTGCCTGGGCATAGTCACCACTCTGACCGAGTCGGACTACCTCGTGCGCGACTCGCGGGACAAGACCTATCGCCTGGGGCCTGCGCTGATCTCGCTCGGCCACACCGCTCAGGAGTCGCTGCGGGTGGACCCGGCGGCGAGAGCGGAACTGCGTCGGCTGTCGGGCATCTCCGGCACCACCGCGGCGCTGTCGGCGGTCATCGACGACCGGATCACCGTGCTCGAACTCGTCGGACCGCCTGGCGCCGACGTCGGGGTGCGGGTCGGGCAGAGCTATCCGTTCGCCCCGCCGGTCGGTCTGATGTTCGTGTTGTGGGACGACGCGGCATTACGCGACTGGCTCGCGAGAGAGCCGACCATCCCACTGCGGACCGACGGCGCGCGACTGGACCGCGTGGTCGAGGAGTGCCGCGAGGCGGGTTACCTGGTCGAGCGGCTCACACCGGGAGGCCGCAGGCTGTATGCGTTGATGGCCGGGGTGTCGAGCAGGCTGCCCGACGAACTGACCGCGCTGCTCGGTGAGCTGATCGCCGATATCGGGGAACGGGTCCACCTGCGCAGCGAGAACGACACCAGAGGCCAGCGCCGCCCGACCCGTTTCGATATCAGCGTCATCTCGGCGCCGGTCTTCGATCACCACCACCGGCAGGCGATGGTGGTGTCGTTGCAGATCGGCCGCGCACTGACCGACGCGGAGATCGTCAGGCACGCTCGCGCTCTCACCGTCACGGCCGACGCACTGACCAGCAGGCTCGGCGGCGCCAAACCGTCATTCACCGGCTGAAAAGCCCCCGAGAGCACTCATCGCGCCGACAAGAGTGCCGACGCGATGAGCGGTGGTCGTGACGATCAGACGCCCTGCAGGGCCTCGGATATCGGTGTCGGGCGGATCGCGATGCCGCACTGGCTGACCAGGTCGGCCGCCGGCTGGTTGATCGCCTTCAAATCCGCCTCGATCTGCGGGTTGTCCGAGAAGTACGCGCGGTAGGACACCTGCGCATCCTCGATCGACTGCTTCGCGATTTCGGTCAGATCCTCGTTGGCTTCGGGGTGAGCCGCCAGGTACGAGCTGGTCTTCGCGGACACCGCGCTCGACGTGTTGGCGACGCTGCTGAACGTGCACGCCGTGTCGGGCGTCGTCGGTGTGACGGGTTCCGCGTTCGCGGACGGCAGGATC
>DATEIG010000619.1:0-4401 GCA_035279185.1 Mycobacterium sp. | reverse complement strand
ACAGGATGCCGTTGGCGACGTCGTCGTCGCTGGCGGGGGTGAGCACCATGTCGGTGTTGTAGACGTCGGCGCCGTGCTCCCGCTCGGACAGCCCGAACGCCATGACCTCGCCCGCCGCGAGGTCGTCGGCGGCCTTGAGTTTGGCGTCCTTGTTCTCGCTCTGCCAGATCGGTCCGAGGCCGAGAATCGTGACCTGTTCGGTGTACCAGTAGGTCAGCCCGTAGAAGCCGAGGATCTCCGACAGAGCCGCGTTGCGGGCAGCGTCCCACCGCTTGTTCTGGTCGCCGTCTGAAAACTCCGACGGCGTCAGGAACGTCGCGAACAACCCTTCGCGCTTCACGAACTCGACGAAGTCTCCCGGCCAGACCGCCTTGAGATCGTCGTCGAGGAGCCGCTTCTTGCCCTGATTCTCGAAGAAATCGATGGTCGCGCGCAACAACCGGCGCGTCTCGGCGTCGAACTGCTCCGGATCGTAGGTGTTCGGGTTGAACAGCAGGCCGTCCGTCTGAGTCATGGACCCAGAGCCTAGGCCCCGGCCGGCGGTACCGGCGCCGGAACGAAAGGCAGACCGGGAATGGTCGGATACGGCAGCGTCGGAATGAGCCGGGGCGGGGTCGACGGCTGAGACGGCGACTCGGGCGCCGGTGGCGGGGCCTCAGACGTGGGAGGAGGCGGCGGCGGGGCCTCGCTCGTCGGCGGCGGGGGCGGCGGCGCTTCCTGGGTGACGGTCGGGGGTGCTTCGGTGATCGTCTGGGTCACCGGTGGCGGCGGCGCGGGCGCTTCGGTGGCAGGCGGCGGTGCCTCGCCGGTCGCAGGCGGGGGCGCGGGCGCGGTGGTCGTGGTGGTCGCGGTCGTCGAGGACTCCGACGGCGTGCTCTCGTCGTTGCGCAGCACAAACCACACGGCGATGGCGATAGCGAGCAGAACGATGACCAGACCGGCGATCAGCAGCGCGAACGGGCTGCGCTTGTCCGCCGGCTGATAACCCTCTGTCTCGGGTTCGAACTGCATCAGCGGACGCGGGCCGCCGCCCACCGCATCCGTGCTGGCGACTCCGGCGTAGTCGTACGGATCGGTCACCGCGACGACGTCGGGCACCTCGTCCGCCTCGGACCAGGCCAGCCCGGAGGACGCGCCCATGTCGTCGGGATGGACCTCGGGCGCCATCTGCGTGGCACCCATCGCGGCGGCGGCCGCCGGGGCCGCGGCGGTCGGCGGGCTGAGGGCCTCGGCCATCGCTGTCGCGCCCTCCTCGGCCGTCCCGCGGATCGCGTTGAGGCCGCCGCCGATCGCAGCGGTCAGCTCGGGCTGCGGGGTGGTGACGACCGGCACCCCGAAATGCTCCGACAGCGTGGTCGTGATGAGCGGTATGCGCGCCCCGCCCCCGATGGATGCGACGGCGGCCAACCCGCGCGCACCGTTGCGGTCCAACGTCTCCTGAACCGCGCCCGCGAACTCCGCGAGGGGCTGGCGCATCGCGTCGTCGAGCTCGTTGCGGGTGAGGCGGACCTCCTCGCGGTGCCCGGGCAGGTCGGCTGCCAGGGAGGTCGCCGCCGACGTCGACAGCCGTTCCTTGGCCGCGCGGCTCTGGGCGCGAAGTCGGTTCAGCGGACCGATCGCCGACGTACCCGTCACGTCGACGGCACCCGCGTCCGACAGTCCTTCGAGGACCTGCGTCAGCACCGCCTTGTCGATCAGGTCGCCGGACAGCTCGGGGTAGCGGACCGTGTGACCGATCACCTCGCCGCGGTTGCCCGCGTCGACGAGCGTGATGCTGGTTCCGCTGCCACCGAAGTCGCACAGCGCGACGACACCGCTGGTCGGCAGGCCGGGATCGTCGTTCAGGGCGGTGAAGGCCGCCTTCGCGTCGGAGACCAACGCCGTGCCCGCGAACTCCCGCATGGGTGCCAGCGCCTGACGCAGGGCGTCCACGGTGGCGGGGCTCCAGTGCGCCGGATGCGTCACGACGACCGGGTCGACGGCTCCGCGTCCGTTGGTGACCTCGTAGAGCAGTTCGCGCAGCGCCTCGGCGAGCAGCACCTCGCCGCGGTGGCTGCTTCCGTCGGACGCGACGATGCCCACCGGGTCGCCGACACGGTCGACGAAGTCGGCGATGATCAGCCCGCGTTCGTCGGTGTTCAGCCGAGGGTTCTCGGACGGCACCCCGACCTCGAGCGGCCGGTTCGGAAAAAGGGTCACCACGGCGGACCGCGTCACCGCGGCCCGGCCTACGACAACGGCCGTCAGGTTGGTGGCACCAACCGACAGCCCAACCCCATCAGCCATCTCTGTCCATTCTCCCGGGCAACCCTATCGTCCATCTCGGGCGGCGCTGCAGGCGTTACTCAGCGAATGGTGCCGACACCGGGGATCAGGGGCAGGTCCAGTGCGGTCACCCAGCCCGGTGACAGGTCGTTGACCGCGGGCACCGCGTTCAGCGCACGCATCCCGGTTGCCAGGCAGCCCGCCGCCGCGGCGTCTCTGCCGGAGCCGTCGGTGAACCGGAAAGCCGTCTCCTGGAAGATGCTCGGCGTCCCCTCCACGTCGACGCGGTACACGTCGTTCTGGTTGCCGGTCGGCCAGTCGGGTGCGGCGTCGTCGCCGATGCGGTTGACGTGCTCCAGCTGGATTCGGGTCTCGCCCTGGTAGACCCCGTTGATCGTGAACCGCACCGCGGCGACGTGGCCGGCCGGGATGACGCCCTTGGCCGACGTCCGTTCGGTCGGAGTCACCCACTTGTCGTAGGTGGTGGTGATCTCGTCGAGCATGATGCCCGCCGCATGGGCGATCATGGGAACGGTTGCGCCCCAGGCGAATACGAGGATGTCGGGCGTCTCGAGCATCGCCTTCTTCTCTGGCGGCCTTCCGATTCCCATCTCGCGCTCGTAATCACCGGTGTAGTTGGTGTAGTCCAGCAGTTCGGATGCGCGCACCTTGCGGACCTCCGAGCACAAGCCCATGAGCGTCATGGGGAACAGGTCGTTGGCGAAGCCGGGGTCGATGCCGGTGGTGAAACAGGACGATTCGCCCAGTTCGCATGCCTCGGTGATCGGTTGAATCCAGTTCGGCGGATTGAGGTGCATCGTCGGCCACACCCACGGGGTCATCGAGGTCGAGCAGACGTCGATTCCGGCCCGCAGGAAGCGCACGAGCAGCGAGATGTTGTCGTCGGCATGCGCAGCCGTGGGGCCGTAGTGGACAAGCGCGTCGGGTTTGAGGTCGATCAGCGCGTCGACGTCGTCGGTGGCGGTCAGACCGACCGCGGGCAGGCCGCAGATCTCTCCGACGTCGCGCCCGACCTTGTCGGGGCTGCTGACGCCGACGCCGACCAGCTCGAAAAGCGGATGCTTCAGCACTTCGGCGATGACCATCTTCCCGACAAAGCCGGTGCCCCACACCACGATTCGTTTGGTCATCGATCGCCTTCCACTGGTTTTCCCTTCACGCCCACGTTTTCGCGCACATAGCCCGAGAGACTTCGCACCTCGGCCCGCAACTGCTCGATGTGGGCAGCGGTGGCCGCCTGCGGCGCCGCGTACCGACAAGCGGCCACTCGGCGCGCTGCACGTAGCGCTCAAGCCGGGTTGGCGGGCTCATCAACCGCTGACACTAACTCAGCCGGGAATTTTCGCCGCATCAGTTAGCTTTGAACGCACCATGACGAAACTTCAAGGTCGCCGGGCCCTTGTCACCGGAGCATCCCGCGGCATCGGGGCCGAGATCGTGCGGCGCCTCGCCGCCGACGGCGCCGCCGTCGCCTTCACCTATGGCAGGTCGTCCGCTGAGGCCGAGAAACTCGTCGCCGAGATAACCGGCGACGGCGGCACCGCGGTGGCGATCCAGGCCGACAGCGCGGACGCCGACGCGGTCGCCAAGTCGGTCGACGACGCTGTGGCTGCGCTCGGCGGCCTCGACGTCCTCGTCAACAACGCGGGCATCGCGGTCATCGGCGACGTCGAGTCGCTGTCCCTCGAAGATTTCGACCGTCAGCTGTCGATCAACGTCCGCGCGGTGTTCGTGGCCAGTCAACGTGCGATACCGCACCTCGGCGAAGGCGGCCGGATCATCAACATCGGCAGCATCAACGCCGAGCGGGTGCCCGGGCCCGGTCTGGCCGCCTATGCCATGACAAAGGCTGCGGTCGCCGGTCTGACCCGCGGGCTGGCCCGCGACCTCGGACTGCGGGGCATCACCGTCAACAACGTGCAGCCGGGCCCCGTTGACACCGACATGAATCCCGACGACGGCGAATTCGCCGACTTCGCCAAGAAGGTGATGGCCACGGGGAAGTACGGCAGGCCAAGCGACATCGCGGGCGTGGTCAGCTATCTGGCCGGTCCGGACACCGGGTACATCACGGGCGCGAACTGGAACGTCGACGGCGGATTCACCGTCTAGCTG
>DATEIG010000618.1:0-4756 GCA_035279185.1 Mycobacterium sp. | reverse complement strand
GCGCTACCCGGCGGCGACGAGTGGGTGCGGGCCATCGAGGCGATCCCGCCCGCGCAGCGTCACCTCGTCACCCACGAAGGCCATCTCGTCCGGCTCACGGCGGTGGACACCGAGGCGGTCGCGCTGGCGGCAGATCTGTTGCCGCAGTTCACGTTCAGCGGCACCCCCGACCAGTTGCGCGCACGCGTCGCCGAGTACGAGGCCGGCGGCGTCACCGAACTGGTGTATCAGCCGGCAGGCCCCGACCTCGTCGGCGAGCTGGCCCGCATGATGGACGCCGTCGGCTCGGCGCCCTGACGGTCAGGCCTCGGCCACCGCACTCATGACGTGCTTGACGCGGGTGTACTCCTCGATCGCGAGTACCGACATGTCGTTGCCGTGACCGGAGTGCTTGTATCCGTTGTTGGGCATCTCCGACGCGACGACGAGATGGCAGTTGACCCAGACCTTTCCGAAGTCCAGCGCATCGCTGACCCTGATCACCCGGTCGTGATTCTGGGTCCACAGGCCGGCCGCCAGCCCGAAGCGGACGTCGTTGGCCATCTCGATGGCCTCCTCCTCACCGCTGAAGCTCTGCACCGTCATCACCGGCCCGAAGACCTCTTCCTGCACGATCTCGTCATTCTGTTGCACCCCGGTCACGACGGTCGGCTCGAAGAAGAAGCCGCCGCCGGTGCGGTCGGCCTTGCCGCCGGTGACCACCTGGGCGTGGGCGGGCAGCCGATCGAAGAAGCCCTCCACCTTCTGCAGGTGCGCGGCGCTGTTGAGCGGTCCGTAGAACGAGTCGGCGTCGGTGCCGTACTTCGTGGACTGCGCGTGCTTGGTCAGCGCGGCGACGAACTCGTCGTGGATCGTGTCGGCGACGAGGATCCGGGTGGCGGCCTCGCAGTCCTGCCCGGCGTTGAGCAGTCCGGCTTCGGCGATACCCGCTGCCGCCTTGTCGACGTCGACATCGTCGAACACCAAAATCGGTGCCTTGCCGCCCAATTCGAGGCTGACCTGCTTGAGGTCGGTGGCGGCCGAACCGGAGACCTCGATGCCTGCGCGTTCGCTACCCGTCACCGAGACCAGCTGGGGGATCGGATGCGCGACAATCGCGCGACCGGTGTCGCGGTCGCCCGAGATCACGTTGAGCACACCCGGCGGCAGGATGTCGCCGATGATCTTTGCGGCCATCAGCGTGCTGACCGGCGTGGTGTCGGAGGGCTTGAGGACGACGGTGTTGCCCGCTGCGATAGCGGGTCCGAACTTCCACACGCCCATTGCGAGCGGATAGTTCCACGGCGCGACCTGACCGCACACCCCGATCGGCTCGCGGCGGACAGTCGAATCATGCCCTGCGACATACGTTCCGGTCGCGAGTCCGCGCATGTCCCGCGCGGCCGCTGCGAAGAACCGCAAGTTGTCGAGGATTCCGGGAATCTCACCGTCGCGCACCCCGTTTCGGGGCTTCCCCGTGTTCTGGACCTCGGCGTCGACGAGCTCGTCGGCATGGGCCTCCAGCGCGTCGGCGATACGGAACAGCAGCAGGCTGCGTTCGGCAGGCGTCACCTTCCGCCACGTCTTGAATGCTCGCGCGGCGGCCTGGCACGCGGCGTCCACATCCTCCGGACCCGACAGTGGCGCCTCGATGTAGGTCTCGCCGTTCGCGGGGTTGACGACGGGCATGTACGTGCCGCTCAGCGGTGCACACGGCTTGCCGTCGACGAAGTTCTCCAAGCGATCCATCTGATGGCCTCCACGTTCTACCGCTGAATAATGACGATTGTCGACAAAGAACGATAGCAGCAGAGGGCGGTCCCGGGGAAGCGGCTCGAAGGCTGCCGCCGAATCGGTTGACGTCGCCAGGAGGGGCGTGCAGACTGATGCTTACTGTCGACAATAAACAAATAGGCACCGATGCGTTGTGCAGCCCACCGGCATCGCTGCTGTCGACATGAACTGCATGTCGCGTTGACGTTGAGAGGCCCTCGATGACTACACAGTACGACGAGTCCGCCGCCACGCCCGTGGATGTCCTCGTCATCGGCGCGGGTCCGTCGGGGGCGGTCGTCACGCACACCGCAGCGGCCGCAGGTCTCAAGGTGATGGTGCTCGAGCAGGGCGACTGGGTGAACCCCAGCGACTTCCCGGCCAACCACCCCGAGTGGGAACTGCTCATCCAGCACGACTGGGCGCACGACCCCAATGTGCGCCAACTTCCGTCGGACTATCCGGTCGACGTCACCGAGTCCGACATGTGGCCGGTGATGTTCAACGCCGTCGGTGGCAGTTCGATCTACTACGGCGCGGAATGGCCGCGGCTGCTGCCGTCGGATTTCCGGGTCAAGACGCTCGACGGCGTGGCCGACGACTGGCCGATCAGCTACAACGACCTCAAGCCCTATCACGATGAGGTCGACGCTTTCATCGGCGTCGCGGGGGTGGATGGCGACACCGCGTACCCGGAGGGCCTGACGTATCCATTGCCGCCCAACCCGATCGGCAAGGCGGGGATGAAGGCCGCCGAGGCGGCCAACGCTCTGGGTTGGCACTGGTGGCCCGGCACGAACGCGATCGCCAGCCAGAAGTTCAAGACGCTCGAGCAGTGCGGGCGCTGGGGGACCTGTGAATGGGGATGTCCGCAGGGCGCCAAGGCGTCGTTCGATCTGATCTACATGCCGCAGGCGGTTCAGATGGGCGCCCAGGTCGTCACCGGCGCCAGGGTCCGCCGCATCGTCACCGACGAGAACGGTCGCGCCACCGGAGCGGAGTACGTCGGCCGCGACGGTGTCGTGCGATTCCAGCCTGCACGCGCAGTTGTGCTGTGCGCCAACGGGGTCGGTACGCCGCGGCTGCTGTTGATGTCGGCCTCGGAGCGCCATCCCAACGGCCTTGCCAATTCGTCGGACCTGGTGGGACGCAACCTGATGCTGCATCCGAACTGCACGGCGTTCGGCTTCTACGACGATGGACTCGACAGCTGGCAGGGGCCTGCGGGTCAGCTGATCCACTCCCTGCAGTTCTACGACACGGACAAGTCGCGCGGTTTCGTTCGCGGCTGCAAGATGCACGTGTTGCCCACGCCGGGGCCGTTGAATGCGATCGAGGTCTTACGCGGGGAGGACAGCTTCGAAGAGTTGTGGGGCCGCAATATTCACGCCGCGGCGCGGATGGCGCAGAAGGGCATTCTCTGGGCGGCCAACACCGAGGATCTTCCCGAGCCGCACAACCGCGTGACGCTGTCGCCGGATCTCGTTGATTCCGACGGCCTTCCGGCTCCCAAGGTGCAGTACCGCATCAGCGACAACACCCGCACACTGCTCAAGTGGACGGTCGAGCGGATGGTCGAACTGCACAAGGCCGCGGGCGCGACCAGGATCGTCACCCAGGAACTCTGGGTCGACCAGCCGGGTCACCTGCTCGGCACGGCCCGCATGGGAGACGATCCGGCCACGTCGGTGGTGAACTCCTACGGCAAGGCCCACGACGTCGACAACCTCTATCTCGCGGACGGCAGCATTTTCGTCACCTCCGGTTCGGCGAATCCGACCTGCACCATCTCGGCGCTGGCGCTGCGGGTGGGCAAGGGCCTCGTCGACGACTTCGCAGCACGAAAGGTCGCGCAATGACATCGATTCCGCAGCGTCTGTCCGTGCCGCAACGGCAGACCACCCCGCCGCGCGAGCTGACCGAGTCCGAACTCGCAGGCTTGTTGCGGATCGCCGACTGCTTGATTCCGGCGGACGGACCCAATCCGAAAGCCAGTGACGCCGTGGACTACACGTCCTATCTGCAGCTCGCCCTCGGGGCCCGCGCCGACGTCTTCAGCGCCGTGATCGGCGGCGTGGAGAAGCTCGCCGACGTGCCGGACGCCGAGCTGTGGGAAGCTCTCAAACAGATGTCGGTCGACGACAAGTTCACCTTCGATCCGCTGTCGTCGATACTGGCGGGCGCCTACTTCATGACCCCTCAGATCAAGGAGTTGATCGGCTACCCGGGTCAGCACCGCGACCCCGCCCCACTGGAGCAGGCGGTCGACGAGCTTGCCACCGGAATCCTGGAGCCGGTGTTGGAGCGAGGACACTTCTATGTGTCCGCCGCAGGAGAGTAGACCTACCTCAGGTTCTCGCGCCGTAGAACGCCGACGTGGTTCCGCCGTCGAGCGGCACAATCGACGACGTGGCGCCGGGGGCGGTCAGCAACCACACCGCGGCGTCGGCGACCTCTTCGGCGGTGGCGATGGCGCGCAACGGAACTCGCGCGATCTCGTCGTTCCACGCCGCCTGAGGATCGTCGGCCAATGCCATTTCCGCCTGCAGCATCGGCGTGTCCACGGGGCCCGGGCACAGCGCGTTCACCCGGATGGTGGGAGCCAGTTCGGCGGCCAGCGCGCGGGTCAGGCCGATGACGCCTGCCTTGCTCGCGCAGTAGGCCACGTAGTGCGGCATGCCGACGCTCGACGCCTCCGACCCGATGTTGACGATGCTTCCGGTCAGCGCAGCGTCGCGCACAGCCGCGGCGAACGCCTGGGCCATCAGGAAGCTGCCGGTGAGATTCGTCGAGAGAGTGGCGTTCCAGCCGTCGGCGGTGATGTCGGGCAGCGCGGCGGGCACACAGATGCCCGCGGCGTTGACCAAACCGGTGGGCACCCCTGCATGAGCACGGATCTGGGAGAACGCCGCGGCGATCGACGACGGCAGCGTCACGTCACAGGCGAGCGCAAGGTGGTCCTCGGCAGGCTCGAGGTGGTCGACGACGGCGCGTAGCGTCGTCA
>DATEIG010000617.1:0-2735 GCA_035279185.1 Mycobacterium sp. | reverse complement strand
ATCAGTGCCGGTGCTGTTCGTCAGCGAGCCGATCGTGCTGCCGACCATGGTCGTGCCGATCGAACTCGACGACGCCGCCCGGACTGCGGTGGACGCCGCGCAGGCCAGCGAGAGCGGAAAGCTGCTCATCGCGCCGCGGCTCGATGACCGCTACCCCACGTACGGCGTGCTCGCCTCGATCGTCCAGGTCGGACGCATCCCCGGCGGCGGCGGCTCGGTCGCGGTGGTCCGCGGCGAGCGTCGCGCCCACATCGGAACCGGGACGACCGGACCGGGGGCGGCGCTGTGGGTCGAGGTGACCGAGGTCGACGACCAGGAATCGACGGACGAGACGCGTGCGCTTGCCGCCGAGTACAAGAAGCTGCTGCTGGCGATGCTGCAGCGGCGCGAAGCGTGGCAGATCATCGACTTCGTCAACAAGCTGACCGACCCGTCACAGCTGGCGGACACCGCCGGCTACGCGTCCTATCTGACCGACGTGCAGAAGCGGCAACTGCTGGAGACGCCTGACGTCGCCGAACGGCTGCGGGTGCTGATCGATTGGACCGGCGATCACCTCGCCGAAACCGAGGTCAACGACAAGATCGCCGAAGACGTCCGCGAGGGCATGGAGAAGACGCAGAAGGAGTTCCTGCTGCGCCAGCAGCTCGCCGCCATCCGCAAGGAGCTCGGCGAGGGTGAGCCCGACGGCTCCGACGACTACCGGGCCCGCATCGAGGCGGCCGATCTGCCGGAGAAGGTCCGCGAGGCCGCGCTCCGCGAGGTCGGCAAGCTCGAGCGGTCGAGCGAGCAGAGCCCCGAGGGCGGATGGATCCGCACCTGGCTGGACACTGTGCTCGATCTGCCGTGGAACGTCACGACCGAGGACTCGACCAATCTGACGCTCGCCCGAGAAGTCCTTGACGCCGACCACCACGGGCTCGAGGACGTCAAGGACCGCATCGTCGAGTATCTGGCGGTGCGTGCCAGGCGCGCTCAGCGCGGCATGGCCGTCGTCGGCGGTCGCGGCTCCGGTGCGGTGATGGTGCTGGCCGGTCCCCCCGGGGTCGGCAAGACATCGCTCGGTGAGAGCGTTGCGCGGGCACTGGGCCGCAAGTTCGTCCGCGTCGCCCTCGGCGGTGTGCGCGACGAGGCCGAGATCCGTGGACACCGTCGCACTTACGTCGGTGCGCTGCCGGGCCGTCTCGTGCGTGCGATCGGCGAGGCGGGTTCGATGAACCCCGTCGTGCTGCTCGACGAGATCGACAAGGTCGGCTCGGACTACCGAGGTGATCCGAGTGCGGCGCTGCTCGAGGTGCTCGACCCGGCGCAGAACCACACGTTCCGCGACCACTACCTCGACCTGGACCTCGACCTGTCCGATGTGGTGTTCCTCGCGACGGCCAACGTCATCGAGAACATCCCGTCGGCCCTGTTGGACCGGATGGAGCTGGTGCAGATCGACGGCTACACCGAGGACGACAAGGTCGCGATCGCCCGTGACTTCCTGCTGCCGAGGCAGCGTGAACGCGCGGCGGTGACCGAAGACGAGGTCACGGTGACCGACGACGCGCTGCGCAAGATCGCCGCGGACTACACCCGCGAACCGGGTGTGCGGCAGTTCGAGCGGTTGCTGGCCAAGGCGCTGCGCAAGGCGACAACGAAGCTGGCCGAGTCGGAAGAGGCGTTGACCATCGACGAGCCCGATCTCGTTGGCTACCTCGGCCGTCCGCGCTTCACGCCGGAGTCGGCTGAACGCACCGCGGTGCCGGGTGTCGCGACCGGTCTTGCCGTCACCGGCCTCGGCGGCGATGTGCTCTACATCGAAGCCGGGTCAACCGAGGGTGAGCCGGGCCTGCAGCTGACCGGTCAGCTCGGCGACGTGATGAAGGAGTCGGCGCAGATCGCGCTGTCCTACGTCCGCTCGCACGCCGAGGCGCTCGGTGTCGACCGCGCGGCGCTGGACCGCAAGATCCACGTGCACGTGCCTGCGGGCGCCGTGCCCAAGGATGGTCCGTCGGCGGGCGTCACGATGGTCACCGCGCTGGTGTCGATGGCGACCGGGCGTCAGGTCCGCTCCGACGTCGGCATGACCGGCGAGGTGACGCTGAACGGCCGGGTGCTGCCGATCGGCGGCGTCAAGCAGAAGCTGCTGGCCGCTCAACGTGCGGGGCTGTCGACGGTTTTCATTCCGCAGCGCAATGAGCCCGACCTGGACGACGTTCCGGCCGAGGTGCTCGAGGCGCTCGACGTGAAGCCGATGACCGATGTCGCCGACATCATCGCCCAGGCGCTGGAGCCTGCGAGCGAGGCGGTCACCGCAGCGGCCTGACAAGTCGATTAACGCGAGCAGACGCAGACTCGCACGATTCAGTCCGAATTCGTGCGAGTTTCTGTTCCCCTACCTACGGTGTGGGCCCAGCTCGGCAGGGAAAGGTGAGCGGTTAGATGCCACGACGCGGTGAACCGTTGCGCAAGTTCGGGTTTCTCACGATCGGCCGTTTCGACGCCGCCGACCCGGGGCCCGGCATCGAGGAGACACTCCAGGTCATCCAGCGGGCCGAGGCGCTGGGCTTCGACAGCGTGTGGCTGCGCAACCGCCACCTGCAACCCGGCATCTCGTCGCCGGTGGCGATCATGGCCGCCGCGACGCAGCGCACACGCCGCATCGAACTGGGCACCGCCGTCATTCCTCTCGGGGTGGAGAACCCCTTCCGGCTGGCGGAGGATCTCGCCACCGTCGACATCCTCTCGGG
>DATEIG010000616.1:0-3499 GCA_035279185.1 Mycobacterium sp. | reverse complement strand
CATTCTGTGCACGGTCACGCGGCGCGAGCGCGACTCAAGTGTCGATCGATGCGGGCTACGAACTGCCGCGGCCGGTACCGCACGTCTTCGAAGACGATCGGCATCACTGTCCAGCTGACATCGTTCAGCGCTGCCTGTCTGCGCCTGTCGTTCCGCATGGCGTCCGGATTACCGTGCCAGTCGAGCCCGTCGTACTCGACCGCGAGCTTCTGCTCTGGCCAGGCGAAGTCGACGCGCCGCAATTCGCCGTTGCCGTCGATGATTTCGTACTGCAACTCGGGACTGGGCAGTGCACCGTCGATCATTGCGAGTCGCGCCTCGCTTTCCATCGGCGACTCCGCTCGTGGATCGGCGTGCAGGAGGAGGTCACGGACGGCGACGATGCCTCGGCGGCCCGCGTGCAGCTTCGCGACGCGCGAAAGCTCCGCCCTGCTGCAGGTTCCGCTTCGTAACGCGGCGTCGAGCGTCGCCAATACACGAGGACGTCGAAGGCCGCGCGCGACTTCGATCGCCGTCCAGGCAGGCGTTGTAGCCAGCCGATCGCCGACTTTTATGAGGGGTGCGCCGTCTCGCCGATGCACGACGAGACCGTCCACCGGACGCAATTGGTGGCCAGGTGGGTTGAGGACGTGTAGGTCCGGCGGGTTCTCCGTGTCAAACCCGTACATCGATGCGGCGGTGGCAAGACATACCGGGACGCGACGGCCGCACGACAGATCAAGTCCGCGCAGCCGCAGCTCGTCGGTGGGCTCCCCTCGGCAATAGATGCCTTGCCAGATCCGCTCCAGCGAGCGTCGTTTCAGTACCGACTCGAAATGGTGGCGTGATACGGCGGCCAAGATTTGACCGCTTGTGGCGACTCCGCCTTGATCATCGAAGAGCTGCTGCAGTGTGGCGTCCATTCCACGACGATGAAACGGCGCCGGTGGCAGCGGGGGAGAGTGAAGCCTGGCTGTGGATGAAAGGCGCGCTGTGCACAGTCAGACATTCACGAGCGTGCGCAGACTGATGGTGAATTGCGGCGCGTCGCGCAGCAGACACGCACGCCCGCCGAAAAGAGGTAACCCCTACAGGTTGGCGAGGCGGGGGGCTGAGCCGCGCGCCCGCAGACCCGCGCCCGCTTTGCGGGTGAGTTCTCTCGAGCTGCCCAGCAATCCGTCGAGCACCAGGACCCGCTTCACGTGGTGCTGCAGGTCGTGCTCCTCGGTGAACCCGATACCGCCGAGCACCTGCTGACAGTGCTTGGCCGCGGTCAGCGCAGCCTTGCCCGCCGCAGCTTTGGCCAGCAGCGCTGTGAGATCAGGGTTGTCCACGCCGGGCAGCGACAGCGTCGCCTCGGCCCCTTCGATGGCCACCAACGTCTCGGCCAACCGGTGCCTCACCGCCTGGAACGACGCGATGGGCTTGCCGAACTGCACCCGGTCCAACGCATGCCGGCGGGCGAGGCTGAGCATCGCCCGCGCCGATCCGACCAGCCACCAGCCGACCGCCACCCGCGCCTCGGCCACCCGGATCGGGTAGCCCTCGTCTTCCCGGCGCAGCGGCAGACCACCGAGCGCCGTGCTCGCGCCTCCGGTGCGGTCCCACACCACCCAGCTGTTGCCCGCGTACGGTAGCGGCAGTTCGACGGTGTCGCCGATCTGATTGCCCGTCGCGTGCAACACCACATCGACGAGAACTGAGGCATGCGAGCCGGTTTCACCCAGCAGACGGAACACCAATGGCACCGCCACGTCGGGCATGTCGGTGAGCATCTCCGCCCAGCCGAGCTCCATCAGCGCGGCATCGAGTTCGGGCCCCGACTTCGACAGCATGGATTTGCGCAGACCGTCTTCGAGCAGATCGAGTTCGGAGTTCCCGGCCACGATCACTCCTTCCCGAGATCGAGCAGACGGCGCGCGATGATGTTGCGCTGCACTTCGGCGGTGCCACCGTAGATGGTCGCGGCGCGCGAGTACAGATACTCGGTGCGCCAGGGGGTTTCGTCGAGTTCGATCGCACCCGGCAGCAGATCGCGTGCGGTGTCGTACAGACGTTGCTCGGCGCCCGCCAGCAGTACCTTGTCGATGGAGGTGTCCGGACCCAACTTCTGGCCGTCGCCGAGGCGGTGCTGCGTGGCCCGCGACCGGCAGCGCAGCATGTGCAGTGCCAGGTACGCCTCGCCCATATCGGAATCCACCGCCTGCCCTTGGCTTTTGACCTCGGCGACCAGCGCGTCGAAACGCGAGTACAGGTAGGCGATTCGCTGCCAGAAGCACGTCGAGCGCTCGTAGGGCAGCAGGTCCATCGCCAGCCGCCAGCCGTCGCCGGGCGCACCCAGCATCCGGTCGGCGGGCACCTCGACATCGTCGAAATAGACCTCGCAGAACTCGTCGACGTCGTGCATGGTCCGCAGCGGCCGCACAGTGACACCGGGGGAGTCGAGGTCGACGAAGAACGCTGTGATGGCCTCGTGATTGGGGGTGTCCGGCCCGCCGGTCCGGGTGAGCAGCACGCATCGCGTCGCGTACTGCGCGAAGCTCGTCCACACTTTCTGGCCGTTGATCACCCAGGAGTCGCCGCGCTGTTCGGCGCGCGTGGTCAACGACGCCAGGTCGCTGCCCGAGCCGGGCTCGGAGAACCCCTGGCACCAAGTTTCCTGGCCGGACAGCAGCCGGGGGACCATCTCCGCGGCGAGTTCCGGACGCGCGTAGTCGATCATCGTCGGGGTCAGCACGTCGAGCATGGAATACGGTCCGGGATGGTCGATTCCGCGTCCCACGATCTCCTCGCCGACGATCGCCCGCAGGATGTCGGGTCCGCCGAGCCCGCCCGCCGACTCCGGCCAGCCGTAGCGCATCCAACCCGCGTCATATAGCGCCTTCAATGCCCGAAGGTGTTGTGCCTGATGAGCATCGAGAGAGTCGTCGCCCGCTGGAGGCGTGAGGTCGTTCTCATCGAGCCACTGCCGCAGGGCGGTGCGGAAGGCGGCAGGCTCGAAAAGCTCACTCATCCGGCTTCCGGAGCCGCACCGGCGGCGACATCGGCTTCCGGAGCCGCACCGGCGGCGACATCACCGTCGGGCCTCCCGATCGCGTGCGGCCGACCGGAGTCGTGGTCGCCGCTGCGCCGGATGAATGTCATGGCGCGGGTTTTCAGCCGCCAGCCGTCGTCGGTGCGCACGTAGGTGTCGTTGTAGTAGCCGATGCGCATGTCGTGCTTGGAGTGCTCGATGAAGCACAGCGGCTGCGTGCCCGTCGCCTTGTCCGGGTCGTCGTCGTCGAGGTGCACCAGCGACGTGCCGGTCATGAACAGACCCTTGGGCGCCGCATCGACCAGTTCGGGGAACCGCGCGAGCGTGTACGTGGAGCCGAAGGCGCTGTACGTCCCGTCCGGAGTGAACACCGAGATCAGCCCGTCGATGTCGGCCTGGGTGATGGTGACGGCGTACTTCGCGAGGAGTTGCTGGATCTCGACGAGGTCGTCAGTCCTTGTCGGCTGTGTCATTCTTGAAAACCTT
>DATEIG010000615.1:0-4527 GCA_035279185.1 Mycobacterium sp. | reverse complement strand
CTTCGGGGTGCCGGTCGTCGGCGCCGCGTTGGCGCGGCTGACCGGGAAGTGGAAACCCGGCCCGTTCACCCTCGGCCGGTGGGGCGCGCCCATCACCTACCTGGCCTCCCTGTGGGTCATCTTCGAAACCGTCAACGTCGCGTGGCCGCGCACGTCGCCGGACGTCCCCTGGTACATCAGCTGGGCGAGCGTGCTGACGACCGTGGTCTTGGCGATCATCGGGGCGGTGATCTACCTGTCCGTGCGACGCAACATCCACGCGCCCATCGCCGAGCGCCTCGCCGCCGCACCCCCGCCACAGTGACCCGCGTCGCCGTCGTCACCGGAGCGTCCTCGGGTATCGGCGCTGCCATCGCCGCCGCGCTCGAGCAGGACGGCTATCGCGTTGCGGCACTTGACCGCAACGACACCGCACCGTATGTGGTCGACGTCGCCGACCCCGGTGCCGTCGCCGCTGCCGTCGGTCGGGTGGCCGACGACCTCGGGCCGGTGGACGCCGTCGTCAGTGCGGCCGGACATTACGAAGCCGTGCCGATCGCCGACATCGGCAACGAGCAACTGCGCCGGATGCTTCGGGTACACCTCGGCGGACTGCGCAACGTCGCCCGCGCCGCCCTGCCGTCGATGATCGAGCGTCGCCGCGGCAGCATCGTCGCGATCACCTCGGAGTTGGCGATCGGTGGCGGCGACGGCGAAGCGCACTACGCCGCGGCGAAAGGCGCCGTCATCGGGCTGGTACGCAGCTTGGCCGTCGAAGTCGCCCGACACGGGGTCCGGGTCAACGCCGTCGCGCCTGGGCCGACCGACACCCCGCTCCTTACGGCCGACTCACCCTGGCGCGCACCGGATTACCTGGCGACGCTGCCTGCGCGCCGGCTGGCGCGTCCGCAGGAGATCGCCGAGGTGGTCCGCTTCCTCGTCGGTGACGACGCCACGTTCTGCACCGGTGAGGTGTTGTCGCCGAACAGTGGGGCGGTGATATGACATGGCGCGACATTCCGGACGGATCGCTCTGGTGAGCGGGGCGACCCAGGGGATCGGTGCCGCGATCGCGGAGCGGCTGGCCACCGAGGGGGCCACGGTCGGCATCAACGGGCCTGCGCGCGACCACCGGATGGACGCGGTGGCGAGCGCGACGGGCGGATTCCCCGCTGCGGCAGACGTTTCCGATCCCGACGCCGTGACGGCCATGGTCGCCGGGATCGAGCGCACCCGCGGGCCCGTGGACATCCTCGTGTGCAACGCCGCGTACATGACGATGGGGCCGTTCACCGAGCATCCCGACGACGACTGGTGGCGGATCGTCGACACCAACCTGTCGGGCACGGTGTATCTGGTGCGGGCCGTGCTCTCCGGCATGCGACGCCGCGGTGGCGGCAACATCGTGGTCATCGCCTCGGAATGGGGCGTCATCGGATGGCCCGATGCCGGCGCCTATTCGGCGTCCAAGGCCGGCCTCATCGCGCTGACCAAATCGCTGGGCCGTGAGCTGGCGCCCGAGAACATCACGGTCAACGCGATCGCTCCGGGGATCATCGACACCCCGCAGCTTCAGGTGGACGCCGATGACGCCGGCATCACCCTCGCCGAGATGCACGAGGAGTATGCGCGGGGAATTCCCCTCGGACGTATCGGGAAACCCGACGACATTGCGGCGGCCGTCTCGCTGCTGGCCCGCGACGATCTGCGCGCTCTCGTCGGCCAGACCATCCAGATCAACGGAGGGACAACACGATGCCGGACATGACGCAACAATCGGGGCCGGTGCAGCCGGTCGACGGGACGGTCGTACCCCGCTACGCGGGTTTCTCCACGTTCGCGCGTCTGCCGCGCATCGGCGACGTCCCGAACTACGACGTGGCCGTCGTCGGGATCCCCTTCGACACCGGTGTCAGCTACCGGCCCGGTGCACGGTTCGGGCCCTCCCACGTTCGGCAGTGCTCACGGGTGCTGCGGCCGTACCACCCCCAGATGGAGGTGATGCCGTTCGCCACCCAACAGGTCGTGGACGCGGGCGACATCGCGTGTACGCCGTTCGACATCGCCACGGCGATGCAACAGGTCTAGGAGCAGGCGTATGCGCTCATCGCCGACGGTGCGCGGCTCATCACGATCGGGGGCGACCACACGATCGCGTATCCGCTTCTGCGCGCGCACAACCGGGTACACGGGCCGGTCGCGCTGGTGCACTTCGACGCGCACCTCGACACCTGGGACACCTACTTCGACGCGCCGCTGACCCACGGCACCCCCTTCCGCCGCGCGGCCGAGGAAGGCCTGTTCGTCTCCGGCCACAGCGCACACGTCGGAATCCGGGGAGCGCTGTACTCACCGAACGACCTGTCGTCGGATTCCGAACTCGGATTCACCGTCGTGCACTGCCGCGAGTTCCAAAGACGTAGCGTCGACGAGGTGGTCTCTCAACTGAGGAACACCATCGGTGATCATCCGCTGTATGTGTCGATCGACATCGACGTGCTCGACCCCGCGCACGCACCCGGCACCGGCACACCCGAGATCGGCGGGATGACCAGTCGCGAGCTGCTCGAGGTGGTGCGCGGATTCGACGGGCTCAACCTCGTCGGCGCCGACATCGTCGAGGTCGCGCCCGCCTACGACCACGCGGAGCTGACCGGAATCGCGGCCGCGTTTCTCGCATACGAATTCCTCGCGCTGCTGGGACGCGCCAGGACCCGGTCATGAGTGTGCCGCCGGTGCCGTGGCCGAACGGCGCCGCCTGCGCGGCGTCGTTCACCTTCGACGTGGACGCCGAATCGGCGATGCTGGGCGTCGACCCGACCCATGCCGACCGGATGTCGGCCATCAGCCACCAGGCCTACGGGCCGCTCACCGGCGTGCCCCGACTGTTGAAGATCCTCGCCAAACACGAACTCACGTCGACGTTCTTCGTGCCGGGCTACACCGCGGTGCGCTATCCCGAGGTGATCCGTGCGATTGCGGACCACGGCCATGAGATCGCCCACCACGGTTACCTGCACGAGCCGATGCGCGGCAAGACCGAGCAGGAGGAAGCCGACATCCTCGACCGCGGGCTGGACGCGCTCGAGTCGGCGACCGGCTCACGCCCCGTCGGCTACCGCGCGCCGATGTGGGAACTGAACTGGCACTCGCCGAAACTGCTGCGCGACAGAGGGTTTCTCTACGACAGCAGCCTGATGGACACCGACCACCCCTACGAACTCGCGGTGGCCGAGGGCGGTCCGCTGGTCGAGATCCCGATCCAGTGGGCGCTCGACGACTGGGAGCAGTACTGCTTCGTGCCCGAGTTCAGTGGCAGCGGGCTGATCGAGAGTCCCGCCAAGGCGATCGAGATGTGGCGACTCGAGTTCGACGCGATGCGCGCAGAGGGCGGCGCCTTCGTGCTGACGAACCATCCGTTCCTGTCGGGGCGGCCGTCGCGCGCGCACGCGCTCGACTCGCTCATCGAGTACGTGCGGTCGCACGACGACGTCTGGATCGCGAGCCTGCAGGCCATCGCCGAGCACGTGCGCGGTCTCGGCCTGGCGCCCCGGTCGGTCGAGCGGCCGGATCCGGCCGACTTCTAGCGCGCGTCGAGGCCAGAGCCGAAAGCCCCGGCCGACAACATCTCCCGCGCTTCCGCGCTGCCGTCGAGGACGTGCGTTCGGCGCTGGGTGATCTGCCAACGGCCATCGATGCGCCGCACGGTGAAGTGGTTCGCCCCGGCACGCGCCGCCACGAAGTGGCCGTCGCGGCGGATCAGCAGTACCGACTCGCAGACTGCGACGGCGTCGTCGCCGTCCACGGTCACCACGGTGGGGCCGAGGAAATGGCTGCAGCCGTGCTGGATCAGGCCCTGGTGCGCATCGGAGCGCACCATGGCGGCCACGTCGTCGCGTCCGCGCATGTGCCAGTCCTCGACGTCGTAGGTGCCGTCGGCGGCCCACAGCTCGGCGGTCGCCTCGGCTTCGCCCGCATCGACCAGCGGACCGTAGGAGGCGATCAGCCGCTCGATCGCCCGTTCGTCTTCGACGGTCTGCAAACGCTTCTCGAGTTCGGCCAGGGTGGTCATTCTCTGTCACCGCCTAACAGTTGCTGCATGAACCGGTGGGTGCCGAGCACGACCTTGGCGCGGTCGGGATCGTTGCGCCGCTCGACGTCGGCGCTGTTGCCGCCCGCGATGTGGACGGGGCCGTAGGGCAGTTGTGCGAGCCCTTCGCGTGCGACATCGGCCGGGTCGGCGACGCGCATACCCGGCACGTCGAAGTTGAGGCCGACGCGTTCCATGGCGGGCGTCCGCGTCACGCCGAGAACCAGTTCGAGCACATGGACGTTGTGGTCGCGGAGCTCGAGCCACAGGCCTTCGTCGAAGATCCGCCCGAACGCCTTCACGCCGCCGTAGACGGTGTGGCGCACCGAGCCGAGATAGCCGGCCAGGGAGCCGACGAGCAGGATGCCGCCGCGCCTGCGATCGCGCATGGGCCGCCCGTAGTGCTGCGCCAGCCGCATCGCGGCGACGATGTTGAGGTCGATGACCCGCTGGAAATC
>DATEIG010000614.1:0-9452 GCA_035279185.1 Mycobacterium sp. | reverse complement strand
CGGGCCTGCCACCGCGGCGCGCGCACGGCCCGTGACGGGCGGGCACCGCCCTCCCCCGCCGCGACGGACGTTCTCGTCCGGCCAGCGGGCTCTGCTGTGGGCCGCAGGCGTGCTCGGCGCGCTGGCGATCGCCATCGCGATCCTGATCGTGCTGAACGCCCAGGACAAGAAGGACCGGGAATCGCCGCCGCCCACGGTCACCGACACCGTCACCCAGACCACTCCGCAAGGTGCTCCGCCGCTGGTCGGGGTGCCCGATTGGACCGATGACGACTCCATCGGTCATCGTGGACAGCAAATCGGGGTATACCGACCCGACGCTTCCGCGCCGTCCGCACTGCTGCGGGCGGCGTCATCGGATCTAGAACAGACATTGGAATGACCACCCCGCAGCACCTGTCCGACCGCTACGAACTCGGCGAGATTCTCGGCTTCGGAGGCATGTCCGAAGTCCATCTCGCGCGCGACGTGCGCCTTCACCGGGACGTCGCGGTCAAGGTGCTGCGCGCAGATTTGGCCCGCGATCCGAGCTTCTACCTCCGATTCCGCCGCGAGGCGCAGAACGCGGCCGCCCTGAACCACCCGACGATCGTCGCGGTGTACGACACCGGCGAGGCGGAGACGCCGAACGGGCCGCTGCCCTACATCGTCATGGAGTACGTCGAGGGCGTCACGCTGCGCGACATCGTCCACACCGACGGGCCGATGGACTCGCAGCGGGCGATCGAGGTGATCGCCGACGCGTGCCAGGCGCTGAACTTCAGCCATCAGCACGGCATCATCCACCGCGACGTCAAGCCGGCCAACATCATGATCAGCAAGACCGGCGCGGTGAAGGTGATGGACTTCGGCATCGCCCGCGCGCTGTCCGACGCCAACAGCGTGACGCAGACCTCCGCGGTCATCGGCACCGCGCAGTACCTCTCCCCCGAGCAGGCCCGCGGAGAGAAGGTCGACGCCCGCTCAGACGTGTACTCGCTGGGCTGCGTGCTGTATGAAATCCTCACCGGCGAGCCGCCTTTCGTGGGTGACACGCCCGTCGCGGTGGCTTACCAGCATGTGCGCGAGGACCCGATCCCGCCGTCGCAGCGCCACGCGGGCATCTCCCCGGAGTTGGACGCCGTCGTGCTCAAGTCGTTGGCCAAGAATCCCGACAATCGCTACCAGACGGCGGCGGAGATGCGCGCTGATCTCATCCGGGTGCACAGCGGCGAGACGCCGGATGCGCCGAAGGTGCTGACCGATGCCGAGCGCACGTCGCTGCTGGCGTCGACGGGCCCGATGCACCATCAGGCGCCGATGACCGAGCAGCTGCCGCCCCACCAGCCGGCCAACTACGGCGGGCCGAGCCGCGGCGGGTCCGTGGGTCGCTGGGCCATCGCGGTGGCCGCGCTCGTGGTGCTCACCGTCGTCGTCACGATCGCGATCAACATGATCGGCGGCAACAGCCGCAACGTGGCCGTGCCCGACGTGGCCAATCAGCTGTCGGCCGACGCGGTGGTCGCGCTGCAGAACGCGGGCTTCAAGACGCGGACACAGCAGAAGACCGACCCCAGGATCCAACCGGATCGCGTGATCGGCACCGAACCGGCCGCGGGCACCGAGGTCGACGCGGGCGAAGAGATCACCATCAACGTCTCGGTGGGCCCCGAACAGCGCGAGATCCCCGACTGCGCGACCATGACGCCCGCCCAGTGCATCGACAAGCTCAAGAGCGCCGGCTTCGGGCGTTTCAAGCAGAGCCCGTCGGCGTCGACGCCGGAGCTCAAGGACCGCGTGGTGACGACGTTGCCGCCGGCCAACCAGACGTCGGCGGTCACCAACGAGATCACAGTGGTCGTCGGAACCGGTCCCGAGGCGAGGGCCGTGCCCGACGTCAAGGACCAGACCGAGGACTCGGCGCGACAGATCCTGACCGCGTCAGGATTCACCAACCTCGTCCCGGTGCCGACGGACAGCACGGCGCCGTGCGACCAGATCATCGGCACCGATCCCGCCGCGGGTGGCCAGGTGCCTGTCGACACCGCGATCCAGCTGCAGAAGTCGAAGTGCAACCAGTTCACGATGCCCGACCTGCGCGGTCAGTTCTGGACCGACGCCGAACCGCGACTGCGGGCGCTCGGCTGGACCGGCGGCCTCGACAAGGGCGCCGACGCGCGCGACAGCGGTCAGCGCACCAACGCCGTCGTGACCCAGAGCCCGGCGCCGGGCAGCACGGTCGACTTCGGCGCGACGATCACGCTGAGCTTCGCTGCGTAGCGGCCCTCACCGTGGTGGCCACCTCGTCTTCGAGCGTGCGCACCAGGGACTCGGCAGGGGCGGCGCCGCAGTAGCCCAGCCAGTTGGCCAGCATCCGGTGGCCGCCTTCGGTGAGGATCGACTCGGGATGGAACTGCACGCCGTGAATCGGCAGTTCGATGTGTCGCACGCCCATGATGACGCCGCCCTCGGTGCGCGCCGTCACCTCGAGTTCGGCGGGCACGGTATCGGGGAGGATCGTCAGCGAGTGGTAGCGCGTAGCGGTGAACGGATCCGGAAGGCCTTGTAGGACACCGACATTGGCGTGGAAGACGGTGCTCGTCTTGCCGTGCAGGAGCTCGGGCGCGCGGTCGACCGTTCCGCCGAACGCGACGCCGATCGCCTGGTGTCCGAGGCACACGCCGAGCAACGGCGTCGCGGCGGCGGCGCAGGCGCGGACGAGAGGGATGGACGCGCCCGCACGCTCGGGTGTGCCAGGTCCCGGGCTCAGCAGTACGCCGTCGAAGTCGTCGGCGGCCTTGGCGATGTCGGCGTCGGTCGCGAGGCGGTCGTCGTCATTGCGCCAGACCTGCGCGTCCACCCCGAGCTGGCCCAGATACTGCACGAGGTTGAACACGAAGCTGTCGTAGTTGTCGACGACCAGAACTTGCATCAGCCCAGGTTACTAGGCGTGTATTCGGCGCGCTCAGTAGCCGATCGGGCCTGCCGGCTTGGCGAAACGCATCCGCACCGGGTCGGCGTGTCCGACGAGATCGACCGATTCCTTGGGCTCCTCGGTGTAGCCGAGGCCGAACCGGACCACGTACTGCTTGTAGATCGTCACGAGCGGGCTCGCCGCCAGGGACGCCTGCATGGCCGCGGCATCTCCGACCGCGGTGATCACATACGGCGGGCTGTAGGTCCGCCCGTTGAGCAGGAGCGTGTTGCCGACGCACCGCGGCGCCGACGTTCCGATGATCCGCTGATCCTGCATCTGCACGCCCTCGGCGCCGCCGCTCCACAGCGCGTTGAGCACCGCCTGGATGTCCTGCTGGTGCACGACGAGGTCGTCGGGCGAGGCATCGCGGGGAAAACGACCGTTCGCATCGCGCTGGGCATCGGTGAGCGTGACGACGATTCCCGGCCCCCTTACCGGGTCGAGGCCCGCCTCGCCGGCCAGCACCGCATTGCGTTTCTGTATCGCCTTCAGGGCGGCGTCCGCTCCCGGTGAGCCGCCGTGATGGTTGTCGATCTCGGACACCAGGCTGTCGCGCTGCGCGCTGAGCCTGTCGACGGACTGCTGCGCCTCGCGCACCAGGTCCACCAGCCGCGGTGCATCGCTGCGCCTGATCTCGTCACCACCCGACACTCCGTGCGTCGCGGCGAGCAGCAGACCGGCCAGAAGGCAGACAAGCGGGACGCCGAAGCGCCAGGCGGTGGCCTTACGCGGCGCATGCGGCTCGCGTCCCGGCTTCGTCATCACCGCTCTCCCCCGTCGAATTCTCGTCCAGCGGCCGACCTACGTTAACCTCATAGGTGAATCCTGCTTCATCGTCGCACTCATAGCGCCGACTGTTTGTGAAGGTAGACATGCCCAAGTCCAAGGTCCGCAAGAAGAACGACTTCGCCGCCAACCCGGTGAGCCGCACCCCGGTCAAGGTGAAGGCCGGGCCGTCGAGCGTGTGGTTCGTCGTGTTCTTCCTCGGCTTGATGGTGATCGGACTGGCATGGCTGCTGGTGTTCCAGCTGGCTTCGTCGTCGATCCCGTTCCTGGCCGAACTGGGGCCGTGGAATTACGCGATCGCCTTTGCTTTCATGATCACGGGGCTGTTGCTGACAATGCGTTGGCGGTGACGGCCGCATAGGTCCTGATGAATTCAAGCGGACCTCTGCGCGTTACCCGTTTGGCAACCTGATGGTCACTCAATCACATCGATGTGATTCATCCCCATTGGGGATAGCACTTGTGGATAACCCCATAAACCGGGGTAAAAGGGTGTGGATTAGCCGTGCAGCAAACTGAATGGGGTCCGCCCGCGCTCGGAGTCGCAGCGTGTGGCGTAATCGGTCTGATGATGGCTACCGCCGCTGTGACCCTAGTCACAGACGCTCCCGGGCGCGTTCTCGCGATCATTGCCGCGGCCGGACTTCTTGTGTTTGCAACACTTTCGTGGCGCGCACGGCCGAAGCTGGCAATTGACCACGAGGGCCTGTTGATACGCGGAGCGCTCCGCAATCACCGGCTCACGACAGCCGACATCAAGATCATCCGGATCACCGAATTCAAACGGATCGCGCGAAAAGTCCGACTACTGGAAATCGACACCAACGACGATCGGCTGTTCGTGCTCACCCGATGGGATCTCGGCACCGATCCCCTCGACGTGCTCGATGCACTGACCGCGGCCGGGTTCGCCGGCCGCTAGGTCACCGGGTCAGGAGACGGTGATCGACTCGATGACCACCGGCTCGGTCGGCCGATCGCTGCGATCGGTTGCCGTGGTGGCGATGGCGTCGACGACCTTCTGCGACTCCGGGTCGACGACCTCGCCGAAGATGGTGTGGCGGCGGTTCAGGTGCGGCGTCTTGCCGACCGTGATGAAGAACTGCGACCCGTTGGTTCCCGGACCCGCATTCGCCATCGCCAACAGGTAGGGCTTGTCGAACTGCAGCTCGGGGTGGAACTCGTCGTCGAACTGGTAGCCCGGGCCGCCGCGGCCGGTGCCCGTCGGGTCGCCGCCCTGGATCATGAAGCCGTCGATCACCCGGTGGAACACCGCGCCGTCGTAGAACGGCCCCGAGGTGCCGCCTGCGGCGTTCTCGGTGCTGTAGTCCTTGCTGCCCTGTGCCAGGCCGACGAAGTTCGCGACGGTCTTGGGGGCGTGATTTCCGAACAGTGCGATCTTGATGTCACCACGATTGGTGTGCAGGGTCGCGGTCGCTGTCTGAATAGGGCTCGTCACGAGGAGTCAGTCTGCCACGCGTGCTCGGCGGCCAACCGGGCACCGTTGTGTTGCCGATGATGGCAGGCTGAGAGGCAAACCCCATTCGTGGCGAGGAAGGTGCGAGATGAGCGTCAAGACGGACGAGCGGCTGAGCCCGGGTCAGCGGTTGTCGCGCGGCTTGAAGTACTCCGCGGTGGGACCCGTCGATGTCACGCGGGGCACTGTCGGGCTGAGCCTGCAGGGCGTGGCGTCGGCGGCCGAAGGGCTGCGCCAGCGCATCGAAAAGAGTCGTCTGGCCAAGGAACTCGCCGACGAGTGGGACGAGGCGCAGAAGGCCATCGCCGCGGAGATCGCCGCCGCGCAGGAGGTTCTCGCCAACATGCCGCAGGTGATCGCCGAGGCGCGCAAGCCGAAGCGCCGGCCTCGGCCGCTGGTGCTGGCCGCCGCGGGCGTAGCGGTGATTGCCGTTGGGGGAGTGGCGTTTTCGATCATCCGCCGGTCGATGCAGCCCGACCCGTCGCCTCGCCCGCCGAGCGTCGAGGTGACGCCCAAGCCGTAGCGTCAGCGCGCGCGTACTTGGCTGCGGCGGAGAAGAATTCATTGCAGTAACACTCTGCGATGCGCCGACCGGATAGCAGTAGCGGATTACTGCATCCGGCTGTATTCGGCTGCCTTAGTTTCCTTTTGCGGCGAAACCTGAATATCGCCTAGGCGATGAGTGACTACGAAACTAGCTGGCGCCGCGTGGAATTTGCTTCGCGAAAGGAATCATCATGAGCACCTCACACCGACGCCCTGCGTCGAAACATCGCGTGACGGCGTCCACCCTGCTGGCGACTGCCGCTGCGACGGTCGGAATCGGTCTTGCGACGTCTGCTCCCGCCAGTGCGGACACCGGGAACGTTCTCAAGTGGCCGAAGACCCCCTCGATCTCGCACGAAACGCCGACGTTCAAGCCCGATCCCCAGAAGGTCGCGGTGGTCAAAGCCGTCATCAAGCGCGTTCTCAGCAAGGCGTGTGCGGAGCCGGAAACGAAGCCTCCGGCCGAATAGTCCGCTCACCCGAGGCCGTGGCGCGGGACGCGAGTTCTGCGCCACGGTCGTCGTTTTTGTCGAATCACGACCCAGACGCAGATTTCGGCGGGACCGTTGGCCCATGTCGAGGGCCACGATCAACGGGATCCCCCGGATCGACCTCGCGTCGCGCCCGCTGTGGAAGCGCAATCTCAGCTGGTGGATGGGCGGCAAGGCGTTCACCACCGCGGCCGGCGCGAAAATCTGGCGTGCGCTCGTCGCGCCGATCGAGGCTCCGCTGATGACGGCGACACGGGGCCGCGTCCGGGTCTCGTTCTCGGCACCCATCGTCGTGTTGACGACGACCGGCGCGCGCAGCGGCGAACGCCGAGACAGCCCGCTGACGTATTTCACCGACGGCGACGACGTCATCCTGATCGCGTCCAACTACGGCCGCCCCCGTCATCCCGCGTGGTACCACAATCTCGTCGCGCACCCGGAATGCGAACTGCACATCGGCGACCGGGGCGGCCCCTTCGTCGCGCAGGAGGTGACCGGGCCCGACCGTGAGCGGCTACTCGGGCTGGCAGCAGACCGCCTCAACCGGGCGTTCGCGCTGTATCCGGAACGCGCGGGGGACCGCACGATTCCGGTGATGCGGCTGACGCCGTCGCCGTGAAGACCCCGAAAGAGAAGCCGTGGTCGTGGAAACGGCGGAATCACGACCACGGCTTCTCACTCGACAGCACGTGGCGCGACCCGCCAAAAGTTTTGTGGAGCCTAGGGGATTCGAACCCCTGACTTCTGCCTTGCAAAGGCAGCGCTCTACCAACTGAGCTAAGGCCCCGTGTCAGGACGGCTGATCGGCGGCTGCGTGCCACACCTCCACGCCCTGTCGCGACCGCACCACGAATACTGCCAGCGCCACCGCCGCGACCAGTAGAACCAGTCTCATGGTGACCCTTTCCGTGGGCCTAGGAGGACTCGAACCTCCGACCTCTTCGTTATCAGCGAAGCGCTCTAACCGCCTGAGCTATAGGCCCGTAACGCACATGGCCGAGCAGCGAGATTACCGTAATCAGCGCGCTCGACCCAAACCGGATCAGTCGCGGTCGGCCAACGTCACCTCGATACCGCCGACGAGGTCGGTGGTCAGGTTGTAGATGAACACGCCGACGGTGGCCATCGCCGTCAGCAGCACGATGTTCACCAGGCCGATCAGCGCGGCGCCGCCGAAGATCGTCCCGCTGGACACCAACTCGCCACCGGCCTGGCCGCTTGCGCTGGTCAGCAGGTCACCGACGTTGCTGTTCAGCTTGCTCCACACGCCCATCCCGCCGAGCACCAGGTACAGGAACGCAACCGCGATCATCCAGACGAAGAACAGCGCTACCGACAGCACCAGCAACACTTTCAGCGCGCTCCACGGGTCGATGCGGCGGATCTGCATGCTCGCGCGCACCGGGCCGGTGTGCGGCCGGGCCGCCACCTGCACGCGGCCGGCCTGGGCCGGACGCACCGGCGGTTCGGGCCGCTCCGGCGTGACCTTCCGTTGCTGCGGCTGCGGCCGCGGAGTACCCGACAGGTCGGGCAGTTCGCTCGCGTAGGCCTCGCTGACGGCGGGATCGGTGCGCGGCGGCGCGACCTCGGCGGTGTCCGACGTCGCCTGTCCCGATGCGCCGCCCGAGATGAAGCGGTTCAGCCGGGCGTCGGGCCCCGACGCGGGCCCGCCACGCGGCGGCTCCGGACGGTTGGGCGTCCGCGGCGGCTGCTTCTGCGCGGACCGCGCCGCGGGTCCACGCTGCCACGGCGGAACATCGCGGCCCGTCGAGTTGCCCAGCGAACCCGTCTCCTGGTCGTCCGGCAGGGAACCGTTGGCACTACCGTCGGCCGAGCGCGGATACCCCGCCTCGTTCGGTGAAGTCACTACGGCTCCTTAACGTCGGTCACGTCCGCCGGCCTACTCAACGACCTCGTCGGCGTCGCTTTCCTCTGCGTTGCGTGCTATCGCAACCAGTGTGTCGCCCTCGCCCAGGTTCATCAACCGAACGCCCTTGGTCTGACGGCCGGCCTTCCGCACCTGGCGCGCGGCGGTGCGGATGACGCCTCCGCCCGACGTGATGGCGTAGAGCTCGGTTTCGTCATCGACCACCAGCGCACCAACCAGACTGCCACGTCGCTTGTCGAACTGGATGGTCAGCACCCCCTTGCCGCCGCGACCCTGCACCGGGTATTCGTCGATCGCGGTGCGCTTGGCGTAGCCGCCCGCGGTCGCGACCAGCAGGAACGTGCCCTCCTGGACGACGTTCAGCGACAGCAGCGCGTCGTCGGTGTTGAACCGCATGCCCTGCACACCAGAGGTGGCGCGACCCATCGGCCGCAACGCCTCGTCGGTTGCCGAGAAGCGGATCGACTGACCCTTCGCCGACACCAGCAGCAGGTCGTTCTCTGCGGCGCACAGCACGGCCCCGACCAGTTCGTCGCCGTCACGAAGGTTGACCGCGACGATGCCGCCCGAGCGGTTGGAGTCGAAATCGGTGAGCTTGGACTTCTTCACCAACCCGTTGCGGGTGGCGAGCACCAGATACGGCGCGTCCTCGTAGCTCTTGATCTGGATGACCTGCGCGATGCGCTCCTCCGGCTGGAACGCCAGCAGGTTCGCGACGTGCTGACCGCGCGCGGTCCGCGACGCCTCGGGCAGGTCGTACGCCTTTGCGCGGTAAACCCGGCCCTGGGTGGTGAAGAACAGGATCCAGTCGTGGGTCGAGCAGACGAAGAAGTGGTTGACGATGTCGTCCTGCTTCAGCCCGGCGCCCTGGACTCCCTTGCCGCCGCGCTTCTGGCTGCGGTAGAGGTCCGTCTTGGTGCGCTTGGCGTAACCGGTTTCGGTGATGGTCACGACCACGTCCTCGCGGGCGATCAGGTCCTCGTCGGCGACATCGCCGTCGGCGGCGATGATGCGCGTGCGCCGGTCGTCGCCGTGCTTGTCGACGAGTTCGGAGAGCTCGTCGCGCACGATCGCGCGCTGACGCTCCGGCTTGGCCAGGATGTCCTCCAGATCGGCGATCTCGGCCTCGATCTTGGCCAGATCGTCGACGATCTTCTGACGTTCCAGGGCGGCCAGCCTGCGCAGCTGCATGTCGAGGATCGCCTGGGCCTGGATCTCGTCGACGTCGAGCAGCTCCATCAAGCCGACGCGGGCCACGTCGGCGCTCTCCGACGCCCGGATCAACGCGATGACCTCGTCGAGCGCATC
>DATEIG010000613.1:0-10158 GCA_035279185.1 Mycobacterium sp. | reverse complement strand
TCGCCGACGGTGCCGATGCCGGGCTACGACGTGCGCATCCTGCGGCCCGACGGGACCGAGGCCGACGCGGACGAGGAGGGCGCGATCTGCGTCAAGCTCCCGCTGCCGCCGGGCACGCTGCCGACACTGTGGGGCGACGACGACCGCTACGTCTCGTCGTATCTGTCTGCGTTCCCCGGCTACTACCTGACCGGCGACGGCGGCTACATCGACGCCGACGGCTACCTGTACGTGATGGGCCGCACCGACGACGTCATCAACGTTGCGGGACACCGCATGTCGACGGGCTCCATCGAGGCTGTGCTGGCCGCCCATCCCGCCGTCGCGGAATGCGCGGTGATCGGTGTCGCCGACGAACTCAAAGGACAGGTGCCGCGCGGGCTCGTCGTCCTCAAAGCGGGCGCATCAGCCGACGGCCTCACCGAGGAGCTGGTCGCCGCGGTGCGGGACAACATCGGCGCGGTCGCCTCCTTCAAGGCCGTCGACGTCGTGCCCGCGCTGCCGAAGACGCGATCCGGAAAAATCCTGCGCAAGACCATGCGCGGCATCGCCGACGGCCGCGAGGAGCCGGTGCCGTCGACGATCGAGGACCCCTCGGTGCTGGACAAGCTGAAGCCGATCCTGACGCGGTGACTCTGCGCTGACGGCGCACTGTCGCGCCGTGCGAACGCCCTGCTCGCAGAGTCAACGCCAGCTTCTCCGCTATCCTGGCGATTGCCTGTCTGACGACGTAAGGGAGCAATTGATCGCGCTGGCCAACATCGGCCTCGGCGTGCTGGTGGTCGTGTTCATCACGGCGTTCACCGCATACTTCGTCGCGCAGGAGTTCGCGTACACGGCGGTCAGCCGCGCCAGCCTGAAAGCGCACGCGGAAGCGGGTGACTCGGCTGCGGCCCGCGCGCTCGACGTCACCAGGCGAACGTCGTTCATGCTGTCCGGCGCGCAGCTGGGCATCACCGTCACCGGCCTGCTCGCCGGTTACGTCGCCGAGCCGCTGATCGGCTCGGGCCTCGCCGACCTGCTCGGGATGGCCAGTGTGCCCACCGGCGTCGGGCTGGCGATCGGCACGGCGGTCTCGCTGATCTTCTGCACCTTCATCCAGATGCTGTTCGGCGAGCTGTTCCCGAAGAACCTCGCGATCGCCATCCCCGAGTCGATGGCGCGCAAGCTCGCGACGTCGACCCGCTGGTATCTGCGGCTCTTCGGCTGGCTGATCTGGTTCATGGACCAGTCGTCGAACGTGTTGCTGCGAGCGGTGAAGATCGAACCGGTGCACGATGTCGAACAGGCCGCGACCGCACGCGATCTCGAGCACATCGTCGCCGCGTCGTCGGCGTCGGGCGAGATGCGGCGCGACCTGTCCACCCTTCTCGGCCGCGTGCTCGACTTCCCGACGAGCACGGCCGAGCACGCGATGATCCCGCGAACGCGGGTCGACACGGTCCGCTTCGACGAATCGATCGACGCGGTCCTCACCCGGATGGCCACCGGCCACACCCGCTACCCGGTCGTCGGCGCGACCACCGACGAGGTGCTCGGCGTGATCGATATGCGGGCCGTCCTCGACGCCGCACCGGCCGACACGGTCCGGTCGCGGTGCAGACCCGCCGTGCAGGTGCCGACGTCGCTGCCGCTGCCCGAAACACTCAACCGGCTGACCGAGGCCGGCGACGAAATGGCCGTTGTCATCGACGAATACGGTGGCTTCGCAGGCATCGTCACCGTCGAGGACATCGCCGAGGAGTTGGTCGGCGAGATCGACGACGAACACGACGGGGTCGACGGCCGGGTCGCGCGCCGCGACGACGGCTGGCTGCTGCCCGGCGACATCCATCTCGACGAGGCTCAGCGCGTGCTCGACGAACGGCTGCCCGGCGGCGACTACGAGACCATTGCGGGTCTGCTGATGCACGAACTGGGACGGTTGCCCGCAGTCGGCGACAGCGTCGAGATCGCGCTGCCCGACGACCCGGCGGGATGGCCGGCCAAGCCAAAGGTGTTGTCCGCGACCGTCCGATCGATCGAACGACGCGTGCCCGCCGAGGTGTTCGTCGCGGTCCGCAGCAAGGGGGACGGCGATGAGTGACCCGTGGGTCGTGGTGGCGGTCACCTTCGGGCTGATCGCGCTCAGCGCGCTGTTCGTCGCGATCGAGTTCGCGCTGTTGACGGCGCGGCGTCATCGGCTCGAAGATGCCGCAGCCAAGAGTCGTTCGGCGCGCGCGGCTCTGCGCAGTACTAGCGAGTTGTCTCTTCTGCTGGCCGGCTCGCAGCTGGGTATCACCGCGTGCACGCTTGCGTTGGGCGCGACGACGAAACCCGCTGTGCACCATTGGCTCATGCCGCTGTTGGAGGGCACCGGTGCACCGCTGTGGCTCGCCGACGCCGGCGCCTTCGTGCTGGCGCTGGCCATCGTGACGTTCCTGCACCTCGTCATCGGCGAGATGGCGCCGAAGTCATGGGCCATCGCACATCCCGAGCGCGCAGCCACCATCCTGGCGATACCGATGCGGATGTTCATGACGCTCACCCGGCCGGTGCTGCTCACCCTCAACCGTGCGGCCAACTGGTGCGTGCGCAAGGTCGGCGTCGAGCCCATCGACGAGCTCGGGGAGGGCCAGGACCCTGACACGCTGCGCGCGCTCGTCGAGCACTCGGCCGCGTCGGGTGCGCTGGATCCCCGCTACTACCGGAACCTCGCGACCGCGCTCGAGCTGGAGAAGTTGACCGTCAGCGACATCGTCTCGCGCACATCGTCATTGAGCACGGTGACCGCTGACGCCGACCCCGCCGCCATTCAGGCGATGTCGCGGTTGACGGGGCATCAGCGGATCCTCGTTACGGACGATGACGGCGCCCTGACGGGCGTGGTCCACGTGCGCGACAGCCTGCGCGCCGACCCCGCGACCCACGCGCGCGACCTGATGCGACCGGTGCTGCGCCTCGGCTCCGAGCTACCCGTCTACCGCGCGCTACACCTGATGCGGCAGACGCGAAACCACCTCGCGATCGTCGTCGACGCTGAGGAATTCGTCGGCCTCATCACGCTGACAGATGTGCTGGCGCGCCTCCTGCCGGAAGCCTCGGCTCCGGCGTGACACTGCGGACAGTGAGCACTGTCGATCAAGATCAAACCACCGCGTAACGACGCGGTGACATTCCTTTCTTTCCACGCTGACTAGAACTATGGTGATGTCGCCATATGTTGATAAGAACTCTGCTCCCACCTGCACAGGCGGTCAGAGCGACGAAGGAGTTGAACAGCATGCGAATCTCAGAAACCAAAGCCGGCGGCTGCAGCTGTCACTGCAACGCGTGCGACGGCGGGCATCACTGCGGCAACCCGCCGAACTGCAACGTCAGGCGCTGACACCGGCGGCCTGAGCCGCATTTTTCACCGAACCACCGCGACGGCGGCGATCCGTCGGGGTTTGTTTGCGCGGGTTCTCCCCGGGTAGTTCCTTGAGGCCTCACTCAGGGAAGGGGAACCACCATGGCAACCAATCGACCCGCCGTCGCGGGGGCGAGATACGGCACGGCTCTTCAGAAGGCGGCGCTGGCCGTCGGAGCGGTGTTCCTGCTCGTGGGCGTGCTCGGGTTCATTCCCGGCATCACCACCGGCTACGACACCATGTCGTTCGCGAGCCACCATTCGCAGGCCATGCTGCTCGGCATCTTCAACGTGTCGATCCTGCACAACATCGTTCATCTGCTGTTCGGCGTCGCGGGTATCGCGATGGCCCGCACCTTCAGGGGCGCACGGACATATCTGATCGGCGGCGGGGTCGTCTACCTCGTGCTGTTCCTCTACGGAATGGTCATCGACCACCAGAGCTCAGCGAACTTCGTGCCCGTCAACACCGCGGACAACTGGCTGCACCTTGTCTTGGCGCTCGGCATGATCGCACTCGGTGTGCTGTTGTCCCGCGCCAACTCCGGCGCACGTGGGCCGCTCGACACCCGGCGCACCGCCTGATTCCGACGAGTGCCCGCACGCCCGATTAACACTTCGGGCGCGCGGGTATCACTCTGACCTGCCGGCCCGTCAATTATGCGGTCGAAGGGAGGACAGGCAATGGCGAAGACTCCCCCTCTGATGGCCGTGCAAGGCGCGGCCATCATTGTCGCCGGGGCGTTGCTCATCGTCGGCCTACTCGGATTCCTCCCCGGTGTGACGACGCACCACGATCTTCTGCAGTTCGCCGGCCACCATTCCGGCGCAAAGCTGTTCGGCGTCTTCGCCGTGTCGATTCTGCACAACCTGCTGCACATGGCGTTGGGCGTCGCGGGGCTGGTGATGGCACGCACGTACGCGTTGGCGCGGGCCTACTTTCTGATCGGCGGGCTGGCGTACCTGGGGCTGTTCGCCTACGGGATTGCCATCGACCACGGCAGTTCGGCGAACGTGATCCCGGTCAACAGCGCCGACAATTGGTTGCACTTCGGCCTGGGTGTGGGGATGCTGCTGCTGGGGCTGACCCTTGCGGGCCAACATGATCCGACGAAACGACGGGCGCGGGTGCGTACCTAGTTGTACTGACCACGGACGTTGGTGACGGCGTGGTGAGGTGACATGACGAAGACCTCCGAGTGAAGTGCGAGCTGTCTAAGGAACGCCAATCACTCCGGAGGTCTTCGTGGTCCACCGTAATGCGTCGTTGTCAGAAACCGGCCGGTTGAGGCTGGCTCGTTGCGTTGTCGAGGAAGGGTGGCCGCTGCGTCGAGCCGCTGAGCGGTTTCAGGTCTCTGCTACCACTGCTGCTCGCTGGGCCGATCGTTACCGAACCTCGGGGCCCGCCGGCATGGCCGATAGGTCCTCGCGCCCACGTCACAGCCCCAATCGCACACCGACGCGCACCGAGCGGCGCATCATCGGCGTGCGAGTGACTCGGCGGTGGGGACCGGCTCGCATCGGCTATTTACTCGGGATCCACCCTTCGACTGTGCACCGGGTGCTGACGCGATATCGGCTGGCCCGGCTGCGCTGGCTGGACCGCTCGACCGGGCGCGTCATCCGCCGGATGGAATCTGCGGCGTGTGGCGACTTGGTGCATGTTGACGTCAAGAAGCTCGGCAAGATTCCCGTCGGTGGAGGCTGGCGGATGCTGGGCAGATCGGCGGGCAAGCGCAACGCTCAGGCCGATAAAAGCACCGGAGTAATCAAGAATCGCAAACCAGTGCGGGGCTATCACTTCTTGCACACCGCCATCGATGCGCATTCGCGGCTGGCCTACTCAGAACTACTGGCCGATGAACGCAAGGAGACCGCCGCAGCGTTCTGGTGTCGTGCCAACGCGTACTTCAACGACTGCGGCTTCACAGTGCGGAATATATTGACCGACAACGGATCCTGTTATCGATCACACGCATTTCGCGACGCTCTGGGTACCATCAAGCACCGGCGAACCCGTCCGTATCGGCCACAAACGAACGGCAAGGTCGAGCGTTTCCATCGGACCCTGGCAGACGAATGGGCCTACGCCAGGCTCTACCGCAGCGACACCGAACGCTGCAGCGAGTTCCAGCCGTGGCTACACACCTACAATCATCATCGCGGCCACACAGCACTCAAAGGTCAACCACCAGCCACCCGCGTACCTAACCTCTCAGGTCAGTACACCTAGTCGGACGACGATCGAGCGGCTAGAGACAAGCCGCGTTGAGGAGTCCGACCCCAGACTCAGGCGATGGACAGCGCGATGCCGTCGAGGATGTCGTGCTCGCTGACCACCAACTCATCGATCCCCGCCCGCGTAGCAAGCGCGTCGGCCAACTCTTCGACGATGATCGCGCCGCCGCCGATGACATCGACCCGCCCTTCGTGCATCGGTCCCAGCGCCGCGCGCTGGTCATGGCTCATCCCGATGATGTCCTCGCACACCGGCAGCAACGCGTCGAATCCGACGCGGGACAAGTGGATCGCCGCCGGGTCGTAGGTCGACATCCCCTGGGCGAGCGCCGCGAGCGTGGTCATGGTGCCTGCCACGCCGACCCACGTCCGCGCCCCGTCAACCGGTACCACGCGAAGCGCCTCCCCGAGCCGTTCGCGCACGACCTCGCGCGCGGCCGCCACCTCCGTCGCCGTGGGCGGATCGGAGTGCAGGCACCGTTCGGTCAACCGGACACACCCGATGTCAGCCGAATAACCCGACTCGACCTCGCGCTGCCCGATCACCACCTCGGTGGAACCGCCGCCGAGGTCGACCACCACGAAAGGCCCTGCGGCGACGTCTAATTCGTAGGTCGCACCGCGGAATGACAGCCGGGCTTCCTCGTCACCGCTGATGACCTCCGCGACGGCATCCGGCACGACCGAGCCGAGCACCTCGGACGTCATCGCGAAGAACACGTCGCGGTTGGCCGCGTCGCGGGTCGCCGAGGTCGCCACCATTCGCACCTTCGCAACATCGTGCTCTGCAAGGAGATCCGCGTACGCAGTCAGTGCGGTCTTCGTCCGCTCGATCGCCTCCGGCGCGAACTGGCCCGTCGCGTCCACGCCCTGGCCCAGCCGCACGATCCGCATCTCGCGGTGCACGTCGCGCAGGCCACCATTGAGGGCGTCGGCGATCAGCAGCCTGATGGAGTTGGTACCGCAGTCGATCGCGCCGATCCTCATTTCTCGGCTCCTCGCGTCCACAGGTCCTTGTCGAGTATTCCTGCCATACCCGGCTCACGGGCAAGCACACCCAGTGCCTCGTCCCCGAACGGATTCACGCCGGGGCCCTTCGCCAGAGAATGAGCGATGACCACATGCAGGCACTTCACCCGGTCGGGCATGCCGCCGCCGGAGAACGTGGTGCCCAGCGGCTCGATCGCATTCCGTTCTGCCAGATAAGACTCATGTGCGCGACGGTACGCGTCGGCCAATTCCTGGTCCTGACCGAGCCTTTCGGTCATCTCACGCATCAAGCCCGACGACTCGAGCCTGCTCGCCGCGGCGGTCAACGTCGGATGCGTCAGGTAGTACAACGTCGGAAAGGGCGTGCCGTCGGGAAGTTTCGGCGCCGTCTTGACGACGCCAGGCTCGCCGTTGGGGCATCGGTAGGCGATCTCCAGGACACCGCGGGGCTCGCGACCCAACTGGCGGGCGACGGCGTCGAGATCCGCGCGCTCAACCACCGGGCTGCGGAGGTGGGGGCACGTCACCGGGGACCTGAGGCGGAGGTGGAACCGGCGGAACTGTACTCGGAATGTTGTGCGGCTCATCGGCGATCGTGTGCCACAGCGATGTGTACCACGGCTGACCCGCCCGCGTTGCCTCGGCTTGCTCAGCCGCTTCGGCAGGCACGACAGCGCCTGGCGGCAGCTGAACTTGATACGGGATGTCGCCCGGCTTCACGAAGCCCAGACGCTCGCGGGCTTGTGCGGCAATGTAAACCGGGTCGGCGAGCTTTTGCTTCTGCTGTTCCAACTCGGCGATCTCGGCGCGCAGCTTCTCTTCACTGGCCGCCAGCTGTCGCATCTCCGTGCGCTGCGAAAAGTACGTTCGCACAGGGCCTGCGATCGTCAACGTCAGCACGCACACCACCGCGGCGAGGATGGCGGCCCGCCGCGCGGCGGAGCCCAGCCGTTGCTCGGACTGCTGTTCGGCCGCCTCGGCGATCGACTGCCGGATCGAGTCGGCCTTGGTCTGCTCCTCGGGTTGCGACGTGGCCTTCGCCTCCGTCTTGCGCGGCTCGCGCCGCACCGATGACCCGGTCTGCGGACGGCCACGGGCGGACCCGCCCGGCTTTCCCGACTTGGCTGACTTCGCCGGTCGGGATGCCGGGGACCGCCGCTTTGGGTCGGGCCGTTTCGCGTCGGCCACGGGCTATTTGGCCTCGCTGTCTGCTCTTCGCGCAAGCGGCTCATCGGCCGGGGCAAACCGTGGGAACGCCAGGTCGCCGGCATAGCGCGCGGCGTCGCCGAGCGTCTCCTCGATGCGGAGCAACTGGTTGTACTTGGCGACGCGCTCGCTGCGCGCGGGTGCGCCGGTCTTGATCTGCCCGCTGCCGACCGCGACCGCCAGGTCCGCGATCGTGGTGTCTTCGGTTTCGCCGCTGCGGTGGCTCATCATCGTGCGGTATCCGCTGTTGTGTGCCAGCGACACCGCGTCGAGAGTCTCTGTGAGAGTACCGATCTGGTTGACCTTCACCAGAAGCGCGTTGGCGGCGCCGCGCTCGATGCCCTCCTCGAGCCGCTCGGGGTTGGTGACGAACAGGTCGTCCCCGACGATCTGCACACGGTCGCCGATCGCGTTGGTCAACGCCACCCAGCCGTCCCAGTCGTCCTCCGACAGCGGGTCTTCGATCGACACGAGCGGATAGGAGTCGAGCAGCCCGGCGTAGAACTCGGTCATCTGCTCGGCGCTTCGCGTCTCCTTCTCGAAGCTGTAACCCGTTCCCTCGGTGTAGAACTCGGTGGCGGCGACGTCGAGCGCGAGCGCCACGTCCGAGCCCGCCTTGAAGCCCGTCGCGTCGATGGCCGACAGGATGAGGTCGAGGGCGGCCTTGGTGCCCGCGACGTCGGGGGCGAAACCGCCTTCGTCGCCCAGGCCGGTGGCCAGGCCCTGCTTCTTCAGCACCGATTTCAGCGAGTGGTAGACCTCGGCGCCCCAGCGCAGCGACTCCTTGAAGCTCGGCGCACCGATCGGCGCGACCATGAATTCCTGGACGTCGACACCGGTGTCGGCGTGCGCGCCGCCGTTGAGGATGTTCATCATCGGCACGGGCAGGATGTGGGCGTTCGGGCCGCCGACGTAGCGGAACAGCGGCAGACCGGCCGACTCGGCGGCGGCCTTCGCGACCGCCAGCGAGACACCGAGGATCGCGTTGGCGCCGAGCCGCGACTTGTCCGGGGTGCCGTCGAGGTCGAGCAGCGCCTGGTCGACCACCCGCTGGTCGTCGGCACTCAACCCGATGACCGCGGGCGCGATCTCGTCGAGCACGGCCTCGACCGCCTTCTGCACACCCTTGCCGCCGTAGCGGGAGCCGCCGTCGCGCAGCTCGACCGCCTCGTGCTCACCCGTCGACGCACCCGAGGGCACTGCAGCCCGTGCGAAAGTGCCGTCGGTCAGGGCCAACTCGACCTCGACCGTGGGGTTGCCGCGGGAATCGAGGATCTCGCGAGCTCCGACCTGCTCGATGATGGGCACTGGCGTTCTCCTTGGTCGATCGGTGGATCGGTGACGTCACCGATGAGCCTAGTCGGACGACGATCAAGCGGCGGGACGTCGCGTTGAGGAGTCCGACCTGCAGGCAGAGAGCGTGTCCATGCCGACGGCGGGATTAAAGGGGGTGACCGTCGGCATAGGCGGTCGCCCAGTCCCGGACCGTGCGGGCGTACTGGTCGGACAGGTTGTAGGCACGCAGCGCGTTCATCCAGCCTCGTGGCGTGGACATGTCCTTTCCGCGCCAGCACAGGTAACCCGCCGCCGACAGCGCCGCGTCGTCGAAGTTGTCCGGGCTGATCTTGCCGTCGTTGTTGGCGTCGACCCCGTAGAGCCGCCACGTCTCCGGGATGAACTGCATGGGACCCATGGCCCGATCGAGGTCCGGGTCGCCGTCGAGCGCGCCCTTGTCGCTGTCGACGATCTCCAGGTTGCCGAGGGTGCCGTCGAGCCGCACGCCCCGGATGAACGGGGTGACATCGCCGTTGGGCGCGATGCGCGCCCCGCGATAGGTGCCGTGGTGGCTTTCCACCATGCCGATCCCCGCGAGCGTCGGCCAGGTCAGGTGACAGTCCGGGTTCTCCACCTCGGCGACCCGCGCCGCGTACGCGTACGCCTCGAGCGCGCCGGCCGGGATACCGAGCTTCGGGGCCCGTTCGGCCGCCCATTCGCGCAGCTGGTCGGCCGGTCGCCCCTTGGCGTGGGTGTCGATCGCAGGAACCGGGTCACCCGTAGGCGGCGGAACGCCTTCGGGAATCGGAGTGCCCAGCTGCCACGAGCAGCTTGAGGCCATCAGCAGTGCCGTCGCGACGATGACCGCGACAGCCCGCTGCCAAAGAACTGGCGACACCGGACTCCCTCAAACCCTTCAGTTGTCTCCATCGTCCCATGGCGCCGGGAGTGCTCCGGCGGACGGCACTCCGCAGACGAAGTAAGGCCAGGCAATCAATATTTAGGTGTGCCTACCCTGCTCCGGGCGAAACGTTGTAGTGTTCACGCGTCAACTACGAGGA
>DATEIG010000612.1:0-4835 GCA_035279185.1 Mycobacterium sp. | reverse complement strand
CGGCGTGTTCGTGATCGCCGCCATGGCGGCATTCGCGGGCTTCGCCGTCACCGGTCTGTTCGCATCGGTTGCGCCCGCATTCCTGTCGCAAGTCATCGGGGTGCAGAACCACGCCGTCGCGGGCGCCGTCGCGGCGACCGTCTTCATCGCAGCCGCGGCCACCCAGCTGTTCGCGGGCCGTATCGCACCGCAGCGGGCGCTGGTCATCGGCTGCGCGATCCTGGTGGTCGGCATGGTGATCCTCACCGCCGCGCTCGAGTTGTCGTCGCTGTGGGGACTGATTGCCGCGGCGATCGTGGGCGGCGTCGGACAGAGCATCTGCTTCAGCCGCGGGCTGGCGGCGATCTCCGAGCTGACACCGCCGGACCGTCGAGCCGAAATCAGCTCCGCGTACTTCGTCGTCGCGTATGTGGCGATATCGCTGCCCGTGATCGGCGAGGGCTTCGCCGCGCGGATGTGGGGCCTTCAGACGGCGGGCGCCACGTTCGCGGCCGCGGTGGCGGTGCTGGCGTTGGTCTGCCTGGCGGCCATCGTGGTGACGGAGAGGCGCAAAGCGGTCGTCACGGTTTGAGTGCTTCTACTCAGACGCAGGCCCGCAGGTCAGGCCTAGATTTGCGGCATGACCGCCGCTGCTGTCTTCCCCACCCCCGCTGAGGTCGAGGCCAACACGCCCGCGACGCGGGATCGCGCGATCGACGTGATCCGGATCGTTTCGCTGCTGGGCGTCGTCGTCGGACACACGGTCATGGCGACGAGCGTCATCGCCGACGACGTGTTCATCTGGAGCAACCTGCTCACCGAGTCCGTCGTCTTCCAGGCACTGACGTGGGTGTTCCAGATCATGCCGCTGTTCTTCTTCGCCGGTGTGGCGGCGTCTGTCGACGGTTGGCACCCCGGCGACAGCTGGGGCAACTGGATGATGCGCCGCTGCACCAGGCTCTACCGGCCGGTGTTCTATTACCTGGCGTTCTGGATCTCGGCGCTGGCCATCCTGCGCTACTTCCTCCCCGAGCATGTCTATGAGCCGGTCGCCGGAATCTCCATCCAGCTGCTGTGGTTCCTCGGCGCGTATGTGCTCGTGCTCGCCGCGGTTCCGCTGCTGTCGCGGATCACCACCACCGCTGGGCTCGTCGCGGCGGTGGCGGGAACCTATGCGTTCATCGCGCTCGTGGACGCGATCCGCATCAACCTCGACGCGCCTTCTGCCATCGGCTATCTCAATCTGGTCGCCTGGCTGATCCCTGGCATGCTCGGCGTGGCCTACCGTAGGCGTCTTATCCCGGCGCGCGTGGCGCTGGTGTTGGGCGCGGCGATGCTCGCCATGAACGTCGCGCTGATGTGGGCCGGGCCCTACGAGCTGAGCCTCGTCGGCATCGAGACCCAACAGCTGAAGAACATGACACCGCCGTCGCTGTTGCTGGCGGGCCACGCAATCATGATGTGTGCGTTGGCGATTGCCGCCGCACCGACGATCTCGAGGTGGGCGCGACGCCCGAGGGTGTGGTGGTTGACCGCCATCGGGAATTCCGGCGCCATGACGTTGTACCTGTGGCACATTCCGCTTCTGCTCGGCATGCACCTGGTGTTCGACTACCTCGGCCATCCGCGGTACGACGCGAGCGCCCCCGGTTTCATCGCGCTCAGCATCCTGCAAGTGGTCATCATGACCGGCCTCGTCGGGAGTGTGTTCGTCCTCCTGAGGCCTCTGGAGAACAATCCGCTGCCGTTGTGGGACGGCGGGTTCGTCGCCGCGCCGGGGCCACGCAGCACCGCTGTGGGGACTCTTCTGTGCGTGGCGGGTGCGGCGACGCTAGCCTCGGTCGGCTGGGGCCTAAAGGACGCCGGAATCTATTGTGTGGCAGCGATGTTGGCGACGCTTGTCGCCGCGCGATTCCTGGCAAGCGACGAGCCGGTCACCGCTCAGCGCGTCTGCGCCGCCAGCCTGCCCGCAAGCACGAGGTAGGTCGCGCCGAAGCTACGGCGCACCCACGCGACCACGCGCGGTCGGGTGAAGACCTTGTTCCTCACCGCCGCGGCGAACACCCCGTAGAGGCTGAACACCACGAAGGTCACCGCCATGAAGATCGCGCTCAGGTACACCATCAACGACACCGCACCCGCACTGTCGGCAGGAACGAACTGCGGCAGGAACGCGAAGAAGAAGATCGTCAGCTTCGGGTTGAGCGTGTTGACCAGAACACCGGACAGGATCACCCGCCACGGCGGCGGCTTCACCGGTTCAGCGTCGATCGCGAACACCGACTTGTCGCGAAAGGTCTTCCAGGCCAGGTACAGCAGGTACGCGACGCCGAGCCATTTGATGATCGAGAAGGCCACCGCGCTGGCATGCATGATGGCCGCCAACCCGGTGACCGCCGCGATCATGTGCGGCACGATGCCGAGCGTGCAGGCGAAGGCGGCGACGATGCTCGCCTGCCAGCCGCGTGACACCCCGGCCGCCAGCGTGTACAACACGCCCGCTCCGGGTGTCGCCACGACGACCAGGGTGGTCAGCAGGAACTCCGGCGTCACGACGGCATCCTGCTCATCCGCTCTTGCGGCGGAACTCCCGCCTGTTCTCCAGCGGCCCGTGCGCCCTCGGCTGCTTGTTTCCGCCGTCCCTGTGGTCGGCCCCGCCGCCGGCTTTCGCCTTCTTCTTCTCCAGCGCCTCCCGGAACTTGCGTTTGGTGTCGTCTTCCGGTGATTCAGCCATAGCGGCAGCCTAGCGCGGGGTCCGCGGCGTCGTCGCGGACTTTTTCGGCGTCAGCGCTTGCCGGGCGGCACGCCGTACAGATGCGAAATGTGCAGCGTCATCAGGACCCGTCGGTCGTCGACCATGGCCCGCCGGTAGTCGTCCCAGTCAGGGTGTTCACCCGCGATGTCGCGGTACAGCGCGATCAGCCCTTCGACGGTGTCGTCGTCGGGCGAGGCGGCGGGAGGCGTGAGAACCGCGTTGCCCTCGGCCACGGCGTAGGACCAGCCGTCGTCACAGCTGACGTGCAGCGATGCCCTCTCGTCGCGACGCAGGTTGCGCGTCTTCGCGCGGGGTTCGGTGATCGACGCCTGGATGGTCTGCTTGCGCGGGTCGAAATGGTAGGAGACGTTGGACAGCTGCGGCCTGCCGTCGCGCTTGATCGTGGCCAGCACGCCCAGCGAGTTGTTGCTGATCACCGCGAGCAGCTTGTCGTCGAACACGTGGCGCGCCATGCGTCGAGCCTACGTCGGCGCTCGGTGGGCTCGGCCGCTATTGGCAGGCCGTACCTACTATGGGCACATGCCCGTTATCAGCGGTGACACCCTCGAGGGTGTCTCTGAAGTTCGGCAAGCCCAACCAGTCGCATGCGCTGCGGGCGGTCGCGTTCGAGACCGGGAGGCGCAGGCATACCTCGACCCCGACGACGCGATGGCGTTGATCCGCGCGTGCGCCGCCCGGTTTCCCGGCGGGCGCATGATGTTCGACAACGTCCCGCCGTTCTTCAGCCGCCGCACGCTCAAGGGCCTCGACCTGTCCGATCGCTACACCGCTCCCCCGATGCCCTTCGCGATGACACCCGACGACGGTGTTGCGTTGGCGGGGACCGTCCCCGGCGTCCGCAGCGCCCGCGACGTCAGCTATCCGCCGGGCCGCGGCCTGTTCACAGTCCTCGGCTGGCGCCCGTTCGATCGAGGTGCGCTGAGGCGCTTCCGGCCCAGCATCACGCTGCTGGAGTTCGACCGATGACGCGGTATGCCGCGTTCCTGCGCGGCGTGAACGTGGGCGGGGTCAACCTCAAGATGGCCGACGTGGCCGCGGCGCTCGACGACGCCGGCTTCACCAACGTCAAGACCATACTGGCGAGCGGAAACGTGTTGCTGGAGAGCAGGTCCGGGGTCGACGCGGTCCGCAAGAAGGTCGAGAAGGCGCTGCGGGACCGGTTCGGCTACGACGCCTGGGTGCTCGCCTACGACATCGACACCGTGAAAGCGATATCGGACGGATTCCCGTTCGAGCGCGAGGTCGACGGCCACCACAGCTACGTCACGTTCGTCACCGACGCCGACGTGCTCGACGAACTGGCCGCCCTGGCGTCCGACGCAGGCAAGGACGAGAAGATCGAACGTGGCACGGGCGTCATCTACTGGCAGGTGCCCAACAAGGGCACGCTGGACACCACGATCGGCAAGACGATGGGCAAGAAGCGGTACAAGTCGTCGACCACGACACGCAACCTCCGGACGATCGACAAGGTGCTGAAATGACCCCGACCGGCAAGGCCGACGGTTCCACGCTCACCGGGGTGTCCGAAACGGCCCTGATGACACTGCTGGTGCGGGCGACCGAGGCGCGCAGACCCGATGCTGTCATCGACGACCCGATGGCGATCAAGTTGGTCGACGAGATCGACTTCGACTTCGCCAAGTTCGGCTTCACGCGGCGCCAGGACATGGCGCTGCGTGCGTTGACGTTCGACAAGTACACCCGCCGGTATCTCGTCGACCATCCGTCGGCCACTGTGGTGGCCCTCGCCGAGGGACTACAGACGAGTTTCTACCGGCTCGACGCATCCGACGTCGGTGATCAGTTCCGTTGGCTGACCGTCGATCTCGCGCCGATCATCGAGCTGCGTGAGCGGCTGCTGCCACCGTCGGACCGGGTGACGATGCTCGCCCAGTCGGCGCTGGACTACAGCTGGATGGACCGTGTCGACCCGTCCGACGGGGTGTTCATCACCACCGAGGGCCTGCTGATGTACCTGCAGCCCGAGGAGGCACTCGGCTTGATCACCGAATGCGCCAAGCGCTTTCCCGGCGGCCAGATGATGTTCGACCTTCCGCCGGTGCTCTTCGCATCGTGG
>DATEIG010000611.1:0-7635 GCA_035279185.1 Mycobacterium sp. | reverse complement strand
GAGATCGACCTCGCCCCCGGCGTCGTCGGCGGTGTGCAGTACATCCCGGTCACCCGGGTCGGGGCCTATCTGCCCGCGGGCCGCTTTCCTCTGTTGGCGAGCGCCTTCATGACCGTCGGCGTCGCCAAGGCCGCGGGTGTGCCGACCGTGCTCGCGTGCACGCCGCCGTCGGGGGAGCACGGCGCTCATCCGGCGGTGCTCTACGGGGCGTACCTGTCGCGTGCCGACCGGGTGTTCGCGATCGGCGGGGTTCAAGCGCTCGGCGCCATGGCTTTCGGGCTTCTCGGCGACGCACCTGTCGACATGCTTGTCGGCGCGGGCAACGCGTACGTCACCGAGGCGAAGCGTCAGCTGTTCGGACGCGTCGGAATCGACCTGCTGGCCGGGCCGTCAGAGGTGGCGGTGCTGGCCGACGACTCGGCCAACCCCGAGTGGGTGGCCGCTGATCTGCTCGGGCAGGCCGAACACGGGCCGAACTCACCTGCGGCGCTCATCACCACGTCAGAGGTGCTGGGCCGCAGTGTGATCGACGCCATCGACCGCCAGCTGACCACGCTGGCCACCCGGGACATCGCGGGGGCGGCGTGGCGTGATTTCGGATCCGTCGTCGTGGCGCGGGACCGGGCGCAGGCGGCCGCGATCGCCGACGTGCTGGGGCCGGAACACCTGGAAGTGCAGACCGATGACGACGAATACTTCCTCAAGGAACTGCGCAACTACGGGTCATTGTTCATCGGCCCGTGGAGCACGGTTGCGTACTCCGACAAGGGAATCGCCGGAACCAACCACGTCCTACCGACCGGCAAGACCGCCAGGTACAACGCCGGGCTCTCGGTCTCGCGGTTCCTCAAGCCGTTGACCTACCAACGCGCTCAGCGTGACGCGACGGCCGCGCTCGCGCCCGCCGTCGAGCGTATCTCCGCATTCGAAGGCCTCGCGGCACACGAGGCGACCGCCACCATCAGGATCGACGAGATCGGCAGACACTCCGGTCTCTTCGATGGCACCCCTGCGGTCAGCCGAGACCGCTGATGGCCGCGATACGGGTGTCAGCCGTGGCGACGCCCGTCGTCTTCGGAGATGTTGAGGCCAACGTCGCCGCCGTCCGCGCGGCGCTGACCCGGGCTCAACCGGGGCCGCACCTGATCGTGACCACCGAACTCGTCACGAGCGGATACGTTTTCGCCGATGCCAACGAGGCATACGCGCTGTCCATGAAGCAGGACGATCCGCGGCTGGTTCGCCTCGCCGACGCAGTGCCCGATGCAGCCGTCGCGGTCATCGGCTTCTGCGAACGTGCGGGCGACGCGCTGTACAACTCGGCGTTGATCATCGACCGTTCCGGTGTGCTCGGGTGCTACCGCAAGTCGCATCTGTGGGACGCCGAGAACAACATCTTCACCGCGGGCGACGAAGCCGGCATGGTGCTCGAAACGCCAATCGGCCGACTCGGGGTGGCGATCTGTTACGACAACGAGTTTCCCGAAGTGCCGCGACGGCTCGCTCTGATGGGCGCGGAAGTGCTTGCGCTACCCGTCAATTGGCCCCTGGTGGAGCGTCCGACCGGCGAGCACCCGCCGGAGCTCGTCCAGGCGATGGCCGCGGCACGGTCCTCGCGGCTGCCCACCGTTATCGCTGACCGGCACGGTGTGGAGCGAGCCGTCGCGTGGACCGGCGGCACCGCCGTCATCACCGGCGACGGGTGGGTGTGCGCAACTCCCGATCAGGACGGCGTCGCCTCCGCCGTCATCGACACGACCGCCGACAAGGCGGTCGGCGCGCACAACGACCTCATCGCCGACCGCAGGCCCGAACTGTATGCGGACGTATCCGCGCCCGCCTTTGTCCAGTTGACCAACTAGCGAGGAACTCATGCCAGAGACATCCGCCATCGAGTCGAAGTCCATCGACTGGGTCCCCCTCGACGAGCGTCGCGGCAAGCCGTCGACGCTGTTCCCGCTGTTGTTCATGTCCAACGCGAACCTGACAACGCTGGCCACCGGAATGGTCGGCGCTGCGCTCGGCGCGTCTTTCATGACGTCGCTGGTCGCGATCGTCCTCGGCGCCGCCGTCGGGACGGTGTTCACGGCGTTCCACTCCGCGCAGGGCCCTCAACTCGGCCTGCCGCAGATGATCCAGTCGAGGGCGCAGTTCGGCTACAAGGGTGTCGTCGTCATCTGCGCCGTCGTGGTGTTCAGCATCGTGGGCTTCAACATCTTCAATCAGATCCTCGCCGCCGACGTCATCACGCTGACCACCGGCGTCGATCTGCGCAACGTCTGGTTCCTTGCGATCACGGGCCTGGCCCTGACCCTCGCGATCTACGGGTACCACTGGATCCACCGGTTCCAGACCTGGCTCACGTGGCTGTTCCTCGCGACCTTCGGAGTGTTCACCGTCGCGGCACTGGTGTGGCTGGACCTACCCTCCGGGCAGTTCGGCTTCGATGGTTTCACCTGGTCGGCGTTCCTCGTCCAGTTCGCTGCCGCCGCCGCCTATGCGCTGGGGTGGGCCCCGTACGTCTCCGACTACTCGCGATATCTGCCGCCGCAGACGAGTCCACGTAAAGCGTTGTGGTACACGTACTTCGGCGTCTTCGCCGGCGCGGCCTGGCTCATGGTCCTCGGGGCGCTGGTCGCCGCGCTCTTCGCTGACGTGTCCCCGCTCGAGGCGGTCAAGAACGCGGCTGACGGGGTCCTGCCCGGGTCGGGAGCCTGGCTGTTGGTCGCCGCGCTTCCCGGTCTCGTCACGGTGATCACCGTCAACATCTACGCCGCGTCGCTCGAACTGATCACGATGGTCGACTCGTTCAAGCCGGTCCGGCCCACGCGCAGGCTGCGCGTCATCGCGTGCAGCGTGATCGCAGGTGCAGGACTGCTCGGCGCGATCCTGTCTTCGGGCGAGTTCCTTGCGAACTTCAGCAGCTTCCTCGTCGTCCTGCTCTATCTGCTGGTGCCGTGGACGTCGGTCAACCTGGTCGACTACTACTTCGTCCGCCGCGGTCACTATGCGGTCCGGGAGATCTTCGTGGCCGACGGCGGTGTCTACGGCGTCTGGGGGTGGCGCGGGCTGGGCGCCTACGCGATCGGAATCATCGCGATGATCCCGTTCGTCGTGACTGTCTGGTACGTCGGTCCGGCCGCCTCGGCGATGGGTGACGTCGACATCGCCTTGTTCGTCGGGCTGCTCGCATCTGCGGTCGCCTATGTGCTGATGGCGCGCTCACTCGACCTCGACGCCGAGATCGCCAAAGCAGAGTCCGATTCCCGCGAACACCACATCGAGGCCGTGACCTTCGCGGGGCGGACCGCACCGGTCGAGACGTGAGCCGCGGCCGATAGAGTTGCCGCGATGGGACTCGCAGGCCGGTGGAAGTTCACGCTAGCCGCCGTGGCGATCGCGGTGCTTGCACTGGCGGTGTCCCAGTTGGGTTTGTTCGGCAAGTCGTCGGAGGAATGCCGCCCCGTCAAGGACATGCTGGCGTTCAACAAGGCGCAGGCCGAGCAGATCGCGTCGAAAACGGCGGACTCCAAGGGCGTTCCGACGATCGCCGAGGAGGGCGCCTACCAGGCGTGGGCCGACGGTCTCGCTGAGCGGGCGCAGAACGTGCACGAACCGGAACTGGCGGCCGACGCAACCCAGCTCGCCAGCCTCGCGAACGAGTTCGTCGGGAAGTTCTCGGAGGTTCGCGTCGCCGCCGGGTCCCGCGCCCCCGGTGCGCCCGCACCGCCCGCGGTCTTCCAGATGGACATTCTCAACTCGCAGATCGCCGACACACTCAAGAAGCTGACCGACGCCTGCGGCTGATCTCTAAGGTGGCTGACGTGTGCACTCGCGTCGTATACCTGGGAACCGGCGAACGGATCGTCACCGGCCGCTCGATGGACTGGAAGCTCGAGATCGGCACCAACCTCTGGGCACTCCCGCGCGGAGTGAAGCGCTCCGGCGAGGCCGGGCCTGACTCGGTTGAGTGGACGTCGAGGTACGGCAGCGTGGTGGCGACCGGTTACGACATCTGCACCACCGACGGCGTCAACGAAGCCGGACTGGCCGCAAACGTGTTGTGGCTGGCCGAATCCGAGTATCCCGCCAACAGCGGGGACCGGCCGGCCATGTCGGTGGCCATCTGGGCGCAGTACGTGCTGGACAACTTCGGGAGCGTCGCCGAGGCGGTGGCCGCACTGACCGCGACACCGCTGCGCGTCGTCACCGCGCAGGTGCCGGGCGAAGACCGGCTCGCCACACTGCACCTCGCGATGTCGGACGCGACCGGCGACAGCGCGATCGTCGAATACATCGGCGGCGAGCAGGTGATCCACCACAGCCGCGAGTATCAGGTGATGACGAACTCGCCGATCTTCGACAAACAGTTGGCGATCACCGAGTACTGGGAGGAGATCGGCGGCGCGGTGATGCTGCCGGGAACGAACCGCGCAGCGGACCGTTTCGTGCGCGCGTCGTTCTACGTCAACGCCGTGCCCAAGACGGCCGATCCGACGCTGGCCGTGGCCGCGGTGTTCTCCGTGATGCGCAACGCGTCGGTGCCCTACGGCATCTCGACGCCCGACGAGCCGAACATCTCGACGACGCGCTGGCGCACGGTCATCGATCACACGTCGCTGCGCTACTTCTTCGAATCGGCGTTGTCGCCCAACACATTCTGGGTCGAGCTCGCCAATCTGGACTTCGGCGAGGGCGCGCCGACGAAGCGGCTGTCGCTCGGTGAGGGCGAGACGACGATCTATGCGGGCGACGCCAGCGCGCACTTCGCCGACGCGGAACCGTTCGCGTTCATGGCTGTTCCGTCGTCATAGGGGCAGCGGCTCACCCCAGCCGCCTGTGAACGCCACCTGGTCCAGCGGCAGCCTGCTGCGCCCCTGCGCGTCCCGTTCGACGATCTCGGGCGGCGCTTTGTCGTAGTCGCCGAGTGATCCGACCGCCACCACCGCGATCGGTTGCACACCCGTCGGGATGCCGAACACGTCGCGGGCCCCGTCGGTGTTGAAGCCCGCCATCGGATGGGCGATCAACCGCCGCGACACCGCCTCGATCGTCAGCTGCGCGATCGCGGCGCCCGCGTCGACCGCCGCATAGCGGGCCGTCCGCTCGTCCTCACCCTCGTCGACACACACCATGACGAGTGCGCCCGCCGCGTGTGCGTAGCGGTTGCCGCGCTTGAGCAGTTCGCTGATCGTCGCGAAGGTCTGGTCGCCGCGCCGCCCCACGATGAACCGGACCGGCTGCCGATGCCCCCATGTCGCCGCCCACCGCGCCGCCTCGAGGAGGCCGATCAGCGCTTCGGTGTCGAGCACCGCGTCGGCGTCGAACATCCGCGGGCTCCACCGCGCGGCGATGTCGGGATGGATCGGCACGGCGGTCGCCGATCGGGTCTGCTCTCCCCCTGCCCTTCGGGCGGGAGGTGCCCCCACGCGCGAGCGCTCGTCGGCTCGGCTCTTGACCACATCCTGACGTTACCGGGGGAGTAAATGAGGTGCGGGAAACCCTTATCCTTGGTGGGATCCTCCCCAGAGCTGAAAGGTCTGACAGTGGCGCTCGTCGTGCAGAAGTACGGCGGATCATCGGTATCCGACGCCGAACGCATCCGTCGCGTGGCTGAGCGCATCGTGGAGACCAAGAAGCAGGGCAACGACGTCGTCGTGGTGGTCTCGGCGATGGGCGACACCACCGATGAGCTGCTGGACCTGGCCAAACAGGTCTGTCCGGCCCCGCCCGCGCGCGAGATGGACATGCTCCTGACGGCCGGTGAGCGAATCTCCAATGCGCTGGTCGCGATGGCCATCGACTCGCTCGGCGCCCAGGCCCGGTCGTTCACCGGATCGCAGGCCGGCGTCATCACCACCGGCACCCACGGCAACGCCAAGATCATCGACGTCACGCCCGGCAGGCTGCGCACAGCGCTCGACGAGGGGCTGATCGTGCTCGTCGCCGGGTTCCAGGGCGTCAGCCAGGACAGCAAGGACGTCACCACGCTGGGCCGGGGCGGCTCGGACACCACCGCCGTCGCGCTGGCCGCCGCGCTGAACGCCGACGTCTGCGAGATCTACACCGACGTCGACGGCATCTTCTCCGCCGACCCGAGGATCGTGCCGAACGCGCGCCATCTCGAGACGGTGTCCTTCGAGGAGATGCTCGAGATGGCGGCCGCGGGCGCGAAGGTGCTGATGCTGCGGTGCGTCGAGTACGCCCGCCGCTACGACGTCCCGATTCACGTCCGGTCGTCGTACACCGACAAGCCAGGAACCATCGTCAAAGGATCGATCGAGGACATCCCCATGGAAGACGCCATCCTGACCGGAGTCGCACACGACCGAAGCGAGGCCAAGGTCACCGTCGTCGGCCTGCCCGACGTTCCCGGCTACGCCGCCAAGGTGTTCCGCGCGGTCGCCGACGCCGACGTCAACATCGACATGGTGCTGCAGAACATCTCGAAGGTGGAGGACGGCAAGACCGACATCACCTTCACCTGCTCGCGCGACAGCGGTCCCGGCGCGGTGGAGAAGCTGACCGCGCTGCAGGGTGAGATCGGGTTCAGCAAGGTGCTCTACGACGACCACATCGGCAAGGTGTCGCTGATCGGTGCCGGCATGCGCAGCCATCCGGGGGTCACGGCGACGTTCTGCGAGGCGCTGGCCGGTGTCGGGGTGAACATCGATCTGATCTCCACTTCGGAGATCCGGATCTCGGTCCTGGTGAAGGACACCGAATTGGACAAGGCGGTTTCGGCGTTGCACGAGGCGTTCAACCTCGGGGGCGACGAGGAGGCAGTGGTGTACGCAGGTACAGGACGTTGAACCTGCGGGCGAGCGAAGCGACGGGATAAAAAATATGGTCAACATCGGTGTCGTGGGCGCGACCGGGCAGGTCGGCCAGGTGATGCGCACGCTGCTGGATGAGCGCGACTTCCCGGCGACCTCGGTGCGGTTCTTCGCCTCCGCGCGTTCGCAGGGCAAGAAGTTGGAGTTCCGCGGCCAGCAGATCGAGGTCGAGGACGCCGAGACCGCCGATCCCAGCGGGATCGACATCGCGCTGTTCTCCGCAGGCGCGACGATGTCGCGGGTGCAGGCCCCGCGCTTCGCCGAAGTGGGCGCCGTCGTCATCGACAACTCGTCGGCATGGCGCAAGGACCCCGACGTGCCGCTGGTGGTCAGCGAGGTCAACTTCGAGCGCGACGGCCGCAACCGGCCCAAGGGCATCATCGCCAACCCGAACTGCACGACGATGGCCGCGATGCCGGTGCTCAAGCCGCTGCACGACGAGGCCGGGCTGGTTCGCATCATCGCGTCGACGTATCAGGCGGTCAGCGGCAGCGGGCTGGCGGGCGTGCAGGAGCTCTTCGACCAGGCCAGTGCGGTGGTCGGCGACAGCGAGAAGCTGGTGCACGACGGCCGCGCGCTGGACTTCCCGCCGCCGAACAAGTACGTCGCGCCGATCGCGTTCAACGTTGTGCCGCTTGCGGGTTCGCTCGTCGACGACGGCTCCGGCGAGACCGACGAGGATCAGAAGCTGCGCAACGAGAGCCGCAAGATCCTCGGCATTCCCGAGTTGTCGGTGAGCGGCACCTGTGTGCGCGTGCCGGTGTACACCGGGCACTCGTTGTCGATCAACGCCGAATTC